>JBEIQK010000663.1:0-3772 GCA_040376505.1 Alphaproteobacteria bacterium
CTACCCCCGCCTGGGCCTCTACAGCCGAGCGATCCCCTTCTGGATCGCCCAGGCCTTCTCGGCGGGCGTTGGGCTCTACGTGCTCCTCGTCGGCTCGCCGATGATGAACAGTGGGCCCATGCGCTACGGACGGTGGATCCTCGGCTTCACCATCCTGATGCGCATGGGCATCAACCACTTCAACCGGGTGGAGGAGCAGCGCCGCCTCGCCCGGGTGCAGCGCCTCGACCTGCGCGCCAGCCGCGACGACATCCTGATCGCCCTGCGCGCCGGCGACATCGACGAAGAGGAGGCCTCCCGCCGCCTCGCCGCCCTGCCGGTGCCCGGCGACGGGCCGAACTAGGCCGTCGCCTCAGCCGCCGCCTTCCAGCGGTTGACGATGGCGTGGACCTCGGCGTTCTCGAGCACCCGGTTGGTGCTCTTGGCCAGGTCGCGGATGGCGGAGACCAGGGCCGGGCTGGCCTCGATCCCGCGGCTGCGCAGCCAGTAGAGGATGTTGCTGTCACCGGCCATGTGACCGATCTCGATCTCCTGGGAGCGGCCAAACCAGCGCGCCGGCACCCCCGAGTAGACGAGGTCGGCCAGCCAGTCCTCGCCCTTGTTGATCGCCTTGATCACCGCCGCGGCGTGGACCCCGGTGCCGGTGCGAAAGGCGTCGCGCCCAAAGACCGGGTAGCTCACCGGGATCGGCACCTTGGTGGAGGCGCCAACGAGGTCGACCAGTTCGCCCAAGCGCGACAGATCGTTGTCGATCGAGCCCCACAGCTTCATGTTGACGAGCAGCAGGTCGAGCGGCGTGTTGCCAACCCGCTCGCCGACGCCCAGCACGGTGCCATGGACCCGATCGACGCCGGCCTCCACCGCCGCCAGGGCGTTGCTGAGGCCGAGTCCGCGGTCGGAGTGGCCGTGCCAGTCGATGCGGGTGGCGGTGCCCATGCCGCGCACCACGTTGCGGGCGAAGGCCACGAGGTTGTGCACCCCTTCGGCGGTGGCGTGGCCGACGGTGTCGCACAACACGAGGCCATCGGCCCCCTCTTCGATGGCCGCCTCAAACAGACGCTTGAGGGTGGTGGGGTGGCTGCAAATGGTGTCTTCGGTGACGAAGGAGCAGGGCAGGCCCGCGCTCTTGGCGAGGCGCACGGCCTCGCGGGTGCGCTTCTCCAGCAGGGCCTCATCCCAGCCCTCCGTGTACAGACGAATCGGGCTCGCGCCGAGGAAGGTCATCGCCTCGATGGGCACACCCACCTTCTCGGAGATCTCGATGATCGGCCGCACATCGTTGACATGGGTGCGGGCCGCACACTGGGGCCGCAGGCGCAAGCCTTCGTCGCGGATGAGCTCGGTCAAGGTGGTGACATCGCCCACCGCCCGCGGGCCGGCGCCGGGCAGGCCGACGTCGATGAAGTCGACCCCCACGGCGTCGAGCAGGCGCACGATCTGCTTCTTGGCTTCGATGGAGGGATCGGTGACCGAGGGGCACTGGATGCCGTCGCGCAGGGTCTCATCGACGAAGGCCACCCGCGGCATCGGCCGGGGGGGCAGGTCGCCCCGCAGGTTCCAGTCGAAGATGACGTCGGCGGCGCTGATCTCGCCGGAGGCGGGCAGGAATGGGGCTGGGCTGGACATGGGCGCTCCCAAGGTCTGGCCCGCTATCACGTTCCGCCCGCCTCGCCGTTCGCGGGCGGCCCCACCCTGGGGTAGCCTCCCCGCCTGGGACCTGCGCGGGCTGCGGCGCCTCGCCGATCCGCTCACCCTGACCCTCCGTGGAGCCCCGATGCGCCCCTTGGTTGCCCTCTCCTTGCTCCTGGGCGCCTGCGCCCCCACCGACCTGCCCGCAGACAAGCGCGTCGTCGACACCGATCCGCCCGTTGAGGACAGCGGCAGCGCCGACGGGTCCGGAGAGGCCACCGACGCGACCGATGGCTCCGATGGAACCGATGGCTCCGACGGCACCGATGGTACTGACGCCACCGATGCCACCGACGGGACCGACGGGACCGATGGCTCCGACGGCAGCGACGGCGGCGACACCGCCGAGCCTCCGCCCGATCCCATCGACCTGCGCGGCGATGGCGGGCTGGCCTGGGATGTCGACGAGGCCAGCTTCGAGCTCTCCGACGGCGCCGACCTCGGCTACCAGCTCTACAGCCCCGAGACCCCCGCCTTCGTGGGCCTCGTCATCCTCTCCCACGGCTTCTCCCGCGCCAGCGACCAGATGGCCGGCCTCGCCGGGCGCCTCGCCTCCTGGGGCTTCGTGGTGATCACCCCCGATCTGCTGCACTCCAGCGCCTTCGACGTCGATCCCGAGGCCAACGCCGACGAGCTGAACCAGCTCGTCGCCGACCTCGGCGGGCCCCCCACCCTCTGGGCGGGTCACAGCAACGGCGCCATCGTCGCCCTGCTCGCCGCCGCCGCCGCCGAGGATCCCCGCGGCCTCCTCGGCCTCGACCCCGTTGAGAGCTTCGGCGGCGACAGCAGCGGCATCGCCGGCAGCCTGTCGGGCGTGTGGACCGGCGCCCTGCTCGGCGAGTCGGGCCTCTGCAACGCCTACAACAGCGGGGCCACCGCCTACGCCGCCGCCGATGACGCCGTGCTGTGGCGAATCACCGAGGCCGACCACTGCGACTTCGAAGATCCGAGCGACAGCCTGTGCACCTTCACCTGCGGCGGCAGCAACGATCGCTTCACCGACGGCGAGATCAACGACACCGTCGGCGGTCTCGCCGTGGCCTGGGCGCTCGGCGCTGGTCTGGGCGATCCCTCCGTAGATGAATGGTGGACGGAGCCTGGATATTGGAACGGCGAACTTCAGGCGGCGGGAGCCATCTCCGCGCCCTGAACGGTCCCCGGAGCCCCGATGTCCCGCGCCCTGCCCCTCCTCCTCCTCTTCGCCTGCGCACCCGCCGAGAAGTCCGCCGGAGCCGACAGCCTCCGCCCCGACGACACCGCCGCCACCGACGGCGAAGCGGGCGGAGACGAGGGGACCGGCGACGAAGGCACCGGCGACGAAGGAACCGGCGACGAAGGAACCGGAGATGCCGGCACCGGCGACGAAGGAACCGGAGACGATGGCGGCGACGACGGCGCCCCCGCCACCTGTGGCCCCGTCAGCGGCACGGCCAACTTCACCCGCCTCACCGTCGACAGCGCGCTGCCTGGCGCCGCCTACGCCGCCGTCGGCGACACCAACGGCGACGGCGCCGCCGACCTCGTCGTCAGCGCCTTTGGCGCCTTCACCGGCTTCTCGCTGCCCATCGGCGAGGTCGCCATCTACGAGGGGGCCGGCGACGGCCGCACCTTCAGCAAGACCAGCCTGTTCACCACCAGCCACAACATCGCCTTCCCCAACCAGCCCAACCTCCAAGACCTCGACAGCGACGGCGATCTCGACGCCCTGATCCCAACGGGCTTCTTCATCTGCGACATCTTCTTCACCCCCTGCGGCGGGCTCTCCTGGTGGGAGAACACCGGCAGCGCCTGGACCGAGCACCCCCTCGTCGCCTACGGCACCTCCACTTTCTACCACCACGCCGAGCTGGCGGATCTCGACGGCGACGGCGTCAACGACCTCGTCAGCGTCGGCGAGACCAACAGCGTCTTCACCGGCGCCAGCACCGCCCTCCTGCAGCGGTTCGTCGGCGCGGGCGGCGGCGCCTTCGGCGAGGCCGAGGACCTCGCGGAGGGCGGCGGCTCCTTCCCCCGGGCCCGCGACATCGACGGCGACGGCGATCTCGACCTCGCCAGCGCCGAGTACTTCGTAGAAGGCGGCTCC
>JBEIQK010000738.1:0-3285 GCA_040376505.1 Alphaproteobacteria bacterium
CCCGGCGACGACGCTCGCCCCTTCTCCAACTTCTGACTCGCCGAGGCCCCCATGCTCCTGTCCTTCCTCCTCTGTTTTCTTGGCCTCGCCCGCGCGCAGGACAATGCCCTGCCCACCTCCGCCTTTGTGTCGATGGGCTGGCGCGGCTACGCCATGGCCGGGCACATCTCTCACGGGCCCGCCTTCGCCGCTGGGGCCTCGCTCCTCCACGATCGGCTGCGTGTCGGCCTCGCCGGCACTTCCCGGCCTGGGCCGATCAACCCCGCAACCTTCCCGCTCACTCTCTACACGCCGTACAAAGGGCAGTCCACCCTCTCGCTGCGCTCCGACGGCGGCACCACCGGCCTGCTGGTCGAGGCTGGCCTGCCGCTTGCCCAGGGCCGACTGCGCCTCTCGGTGCCCCTGATGGTGGGCTACGGCGGCTATGGCTTTTACCTCGTGGACGAAGATCGACAAACCCCCGACGGGCGCAAGCCCTCGGCCTGGGAGAATGAGCTGATGGCCGGCACCGACTCGGCCTTTGGGGTGGTGGTCGACACGGGCCTGCAGCTCGCCTTTGTCGCCGAGCGCACCGTTCACCCGACGGTGTCGGCCCGCTACCACAGCGTGCTCGGCTACGACGCGGCCTACGCCGACCGGTACGCCGGGCCCACCGTGGAGCTTGGGGTGGAGGTGGTGCCGCGTCGCGCGGGACGCGTGCCGTTTACTCCCACGGCCTCTCGTCGGTGACCCTTCGTCTACCGGGGGTCGCCCACTCCCCGCTCGACGCGCGCCGGCGCCCTATCGCTGACTGGCGCGCTTCGGGAGCCTCCGCAACAACAGCCCGGACCCTGCGCACCCCTCCCTCTTGCGGTCGACGGCCATCCGAGATGCCCGCGACGGGTCTGCCTCCCTTTGTCGCCCGCCGAGCGCTGCGGCGCAGCTTCGCACCGGCGAAGGTGACGGGCCGGGCCGGGCTCGCGAATCGCGACCATCGGCGCCACGTTGACGCGCCGGGGGGCATTCCGCGAGGCGCAGGCCGCGCCAAGAAGGAGGAGCCGCCGGTCCACCCTGCACCGCTCGCAGGTGCCCCCCCTCTTCCCCGATTGGGCGACCCGCACCCTTCGTGGAACCGTTCGTGACCGTCCAAGCCTTGTTTCATCGAAACGTCGGCCGTTGAAACAAATCCAGGGGTCGAAACAGAGCGGGCCCGGGTGATGCAGATCGAGGCAGCGGCCGGAACTTTCCATCAAGGTAGCCTGCCCTGATCGGTGGCATGGGACTTGCTTCAACGATTCTGCGGAGGCACCCCATGTCCGACCCCCCCCAGCCGCTCAGCCCCGGAGAGCGCGCCATCCTCGACGCCATCGGCGGGCTGCATCGCCGCCTCGACGGGCTCGAAGCCCGACTCACCACCGTCGAGACCCAGGCCATGGGGCTCGCCGGCCTCGTGGCCGACACCGCCGACCAGCAAATCGGCCGCCTTCAGGCCCAAGGGGTCGATGTCGACGCCCGCCTCGCCGCCGGGCTGCGCCTCGCCGAGCGGATGACCCGCCCGGAGTTCACCGCCCTGGTTGAGCACCTCATCGACGAGAGCACGCAGCAGCGCGAAAAGATCGAAGAGCTGACCCAGGCGGTAAAGGGGATCGGCGGCATGGTGGCCGTCGGTGTCGACGCCTTCGACGGTTTCGCTGCAACGGTCGCCGCCAAGGGCTCCCCCCTCGATGATCGGCTCCTCGGCGGGCTGGCCCTGGCCGAGCGCCTCAGCCGCCCCGAAGCCCTGCGGGCGGCCCACGCCCTGGTCGATCGCCTGCCGGCCTTGGAGCGCTTCGCTCGCTCGGCTGCGCTGGAAACGGAGACCGTGGATCTGTTGACCGAGGCCTGCGCGGCCTTGGTCATGGCCCGCAGGGAGAATCCACCTGGGGTGGGCTTCTTCGGCGCCCTGTCGGCGCTGTCCAAGCCAGAGCTGCAACGCGCCCTGGCGCTGGTTTTGCGCATCGGCGAGCGCATCGGCCGCTCCCTTCATTCCTGACACCTGGAGACCCTGATGATCACCACCAACAGCGCCACCTGTCATGATGGCACCCCCGTCTCCAACCCCGAAGCGCCGGCCGCCACCCATGGCGTGCTGATCATCGGCGGCGGCACCGGCGGAATCTCCGTCGCAGCCCGGCTGCGCATCGCGGCGCCGCAGCTCGACGTCGGCCTTGTCGACCCCTCCGACACCCACTGGTACCAGCCTCTGTGGACCCTGGTCGGCGGCGGCGTCTGCACCAAAGCCGAGTCAGGTCGCCCGCAGGCCGGCCTCATCCCCGATGGCGTGACCTGGCACAAAGACCGGGTTGAGGAGATCGATCCGGTCAACAAGACCGTAAAGCTCAGCTCTGGCAAACGACTGGGCTATGAGCAACTCGTTGTCTGTCCGGGCATTCAGCTCGACTGGCAGAAGATCAAGGGCCTACAGGGCAACCTCGGCAAGGGCGGGATCGTCAGCAATTACAGCGTCGACCATGTCGAAGAGACCTGGCAGGTGCTGTCGACCATGACGAGCGGCAACGCGATCTTCACCTTTCCGTCTACACCGATCAAGTGCGCCGGCGCGCCCCAGAAGATCATGTACCTCGCCGATGAGGCCCTGCGGCGGCGGGGTGTTCGTGGCCAGAGCCCGGTGATGTATGTCAGCGCTACGGCGGGCATCTTTGGCGTTCAGCGCTACGCGAAGTCCCTGGCGCAGATCGTGGCCCGCAAGGAGATCGAGACCCGCTTTCGCCAGGACCTGATCGAGGTGCGCGCCGACCGCAAAGAGGCGGTCTTCCGCCACCTCGACACGGGGGCCGAGACGGTGCTGCCCTATGGGCTCCTCCATGTCGTGCCGCCGATGAGCGCGCCGGACTTCCTCAAGCGGGGCCCGCTGGTGGACGCGGCAGGTTGGGTGAATGTGCACAAATACACCCTTCAGCATGTCGAATACCCCGATGTCTGGGCCCTGGGCGACGCCTCCAGCCTGCCCACCTCCCGCACCGGTGCGGCGATTCGCAAGCAGGCGCCAGTGCTGGTGGAGAACCTGCTGGCGGTGCGGGCGGGCGGCAAGCCCACCGCTTCGTACGATGGCTACGCCTCTTGCCCCCTCGTCACGGGCTACGGCAAGCTCATCCTCGCCGAGTTCGGCTACGACGGCAAGGTGATGGAGACCTTCCCCTTTGATCAATCCCAGGAGCGCTTCAGCCTCTGGGCGCTCAAGGTGTACGGTCTGCCCGAGATGTACTGGAACGGCATGCTGCGCGGACGGATGTAGCCGCCCAGCGG
>JBEIQK010000254.1:0-8173 GCA_040376505.1 Alphaproteobacteria bacterium
CCATGCAGGGCCACCACCCGCCCCGGATGCGCGGCGGCGAGGCGATCAACGATGGCGGTGGTGCCGTCGGTGCTGCCATCGTCGAAGAGGGTCAGGGTCAGGTGCGGCCAGTCCTGATCGAGCACGCTGCGGGCGCAGGCCTCGATGTTGTGGGCCTCATCGCGGGCCGGGATGATCACCGCCACACGGGGCTGCTCGGCTTCGGGGCCGGGGCCGTCGGGGCCGAGCTTCCAGGGGTTGTCGCGCCGGGTCTTCAGCGCCCCCAACAGGGCCAGCGACCAGAAGAGGAGCACCGGACCGAGGGCGAGGGCGGGGGTCATGGGCGTCGGGGCTCCGGGGCGGCGGCGGCGAGCAGGCGACCCCACTCCCGCGCATCCACCGCGAGGATGGGGTCCTTCACCTGCCCTTCTGGAGCGCCTTCGGCCACCCGTTGGGCGCGGAAGCGGGCGAAGGTGCCGGCGGGGGCGGCTTCCGCGGTGGCGGGCAGCAGGCGCCCGCTCTCGCGCTTGCTGGCGTACTCGATGTTGATCTCGGCCAGGGCGAGGTCGAAGGCCGGGCCGAGGGCGGTGAGGCGCGCGGCGGGGGCCTCGACGAAGAGGCTCACCTGCGGCACATCGCCCAGGACCAGGCGGGCGGTGAAGCCGATGGGCGCCATGCCGATGCGGCTGGCGGCGACGCGCAGGGCCTCGGAGACCTGCCCCTCGGTGACCTTCTCGCCGGTCGCGTTCAAAAAGCGGCCCGATTTGCCGACAAAGCGCACCACCGGCGTCTCTCCGCAGCGGCCCACGCACTCGATGGTATCGGCCAGATCGTAGCGCAGCAGGCCGGCCTCGGTGCTGATCACGAGCCGGCCGCGCTCGCCGGGCTCCAGCTCATAGGCCCAACGGGCGACGCCATTGTCGTCGATGACCTCCAGCACATGGCCCTGGGTCCAGAGCAGGCCCCCCGGCCAGTCGGCGCCGAAGGGGATGGCGAAGAAGCCCTCCGAGGCCGTGATGCCGACCTCGCGGATGGGGGCCTCGCTGCCGAGCACGCTGGGGATGCGCCCGACGAAGTAGGCGGCGGGGCCGCCCTTCCAGCAGTTGATGGTGCACAAAGGCCAGTGGCGCCCAAGCAGCGGCGAGGCCGGCGGCTTGACCTTGCGCAGGCCCAACTCCAGCCAGGCCCGCTTGCGCCAGCCCAGGGCGGCGGCCGGCCCGTGGCGCAGGGTGCCGGCGGCGAGGTCGGCGCAGAGCGGCTCCCACCACTCGGCGGCCCGGCGGGCGAACAGAAGGACCGTCGACGGGTTGGCGGTGGTGAAGCTGGTGACCCGCTCGCCCAGCGCAAAGCGCAAAATGGCGTACTGGCGCAGCTCGGGCGGCTCCAGCAAAAAGATCTCGTAGGGCACGGCGTAGCGGCGGCGCAGCCACCAGGGCTGAGCAGCCACCATCCGGCCGGTGTTGCTGCCGATCGGCAGCCCGCCGGGGCTGCGGGCGTGCTCGGCCGCGGAGACGATGGTGAGGGCCTTGCCTTCGTTGAGGCCCTCGTGATCGCGCAGCATGGCCAGCACCCACAGCGACTGGGCCGCCGCCACCGAGGCCGCCCAGGGGGCGGTCACCGGCAGGTGTTTGGGCCGGCCGGAGGTGCCGCTGGTCTCGAGCAGCATCGACACCGGGTCGGTGGTGAGCACGCCGGCCTCTCCGGCCGCGACGCGGTCGAGCAGCGGCAGGTAGTCGGCGAAGGTGCGCACCGGCATCGCGCTGCGCAGCTCTTCGAGGCTGCGCACCCGGTCGAGGCGGTGCTGGCGGCCGTGGTCGGAGCCCACCGTGGCGCGAAGGAGCACGGCGAGGCGCTCCTCCTGGGCGCGGCGGGGGTCGGAGAGGGACTGCTCCAGGCTCCGCACCGCCTTGTCATGGACCCCCCGCAGCAAGCGGTAGGGGCCATGGCCCTCGCGGGGCAGGCGGATGTCGAAGCGCATCGTGCCTCCTGGCCAGACGGAGCGTCTGGCGCCCCTGGCTATGCGGCCGCGCCGGGGTGCTGCAAGGCCGGCGGCGCGCTCGGTTCGGTGTAAGGGCCCATCGCGACAACAACCACGGGGCGCGGCTCTGCGTTGACACCGTGCAGGGCCTTCGATACATCCCGGCTCCGCTGGGCTCTTGGGGCTCGGGCAGAGGCAAGCGCCTCTTCCCCTCCCCTGCCGTAGGGTCTGGCGCGCGGCGCCCCTGCCGCACGGGCTGTGGACCCCACCAGCGCGCCGTGAGCCCTCCCCGCTCACGCTCCGGGCTGACCCCAGGCCCCCTGCACCTCCCCGCCGAGGCCCCTCGGCTCCTTCCCTCCTCCCCTCTCGGAAGCACCCATGAAAGCCGGCGAAACCGTGCGGGACAGCGCGGGCCGTATCTACCAGGTGGGCCAGCAGCTTGGCCGTGGACTGTGGGGGCGGGTGTACTCCGCGCGCGACGAGGCGGCGGGCCTGGACTGCGTCCTCAAGGTGCCGTTGGCGGCCGCCGACCTGGGCGACGACGAGAAGCTCGCGGCGGCGGTGCGCGAGATCGCCATCGAGCAGGCCCGCCTGCACGAGGCCCAGGCGGAGCTCGGGCTGGTGCCCCTCCTCGGCCGGGTGGCCCTGCCCGACGGCGGCACGGCCCTCGTGCTGGCCAAGATGCCCAATTCGCTCGAGAAGCGGCTGCTCGCCGGGGCTCCGCTCGAAGAGCTGCTCCATGGCGTCATCGCCGTGGTCAAGGTGCTGCGGGCCTTTGAAGACCCCTTTCACGGCAACTTGAAGCCCAGCAACATCTTCGTCGATGGCGATGGAAAGGTGCTGCTGGCCGACGTCGTCACGCCGGCCACCCGCCGGGTCATGGCGGCGCTGTTGGGCCACGCCGGCCCCGATCACCCCTACCTGGCCCCCGAGGTGCGGGCCGCCGCGGCGAGCGCTCCCCTCGGCCCGCCCACCGATGCCTACGCCCTGGCGATGGCCCTCTACCGTGGCGCGATGGCGACGCCGGGCGGTGCGGATCGCTTCCCCGAGCTGCCCCTGGAGGGCCTCGACAAGGCCAAGGTGGTCACGCTCAAAGACCGCGTGGTGAACCGCCTGCGCCGGGAGCCCAGCAACCCGCGCTTCCACACCCGCCTCGCCGAGCGCTTCGCCGCCCTGCTCAACCGGGCGCTCAGCCGGGAGACCTCGCCGAGCCCGCCCTACCGCTTTCGGCGCCTCGACGAGCTGATGGGCCGCCTCGACGAGATCGTGGCGCTGGTGCACCCCACCGTCACCCACGCGGGCAAGCTCATCTTCGATCTCAAGGGCGGCGCCGAGTCCTTCACGACCGAAGACAACCTCTCCTTTAGCTGCACCGTCGCCACCACCTCCGGGGTGGAGACCCACGAAGAGATCGCCTGCGGCCTCGCCTTCTTCGACGCCGACACCGACCAGCGCCTGCGCAACCTGCAGTGCGCCTACTCGGTCGACCGCCACCCGAGCGGGCGCTTCCGCTTCCTCTTCAAGCTGGAGGGCGTGAACCCCGGCGCCTACCGGGTGCGCGTCGCCTACGCCATCCGCGAGTCGGGCGAAGAGCCGCACACCACCGAAGCCGGCTTCCGCGTGCGGGCCGCCCCCGGCTACGTCCCACCCAAGGTTGAGCCCGGGCCCACCGCGATCCCCCTCGATCGCGACGACGACCTCGGGCCGCCCACCGACGCCGGCCTGCGCGGTCCCCGCCGCGATCGGCCCGCCGAGCCTGTCCGCGCCGAGGCGCCGCGCGCCGGCCTCCTCGCGCCGGTGGTGCCCTTGCGCCCCGGCTTGGAGGCCGAAGAGGGCAACACCTTCCCGGCCGTGCCGCTCCCGATGCCGATCTCGCCGATCTCTCCCGTCGAGAGTGAGGCTCCCACCATGCCGATCGAGCCCGCGCCGATTCGGCCCGCCGCCAACCTCTCGGGTCGGGTGAGCACCCGCCTGCCCGACGCGCCCGCTTCGCCCCGGGAGCCGCCGCCCCCCTTGCGCGAGCTGCCGCCGCCGTCGGCCAAAGACATGCGGGTTTCGGTGGCGCCGCCCAAGGCGATCGCCATCCCCATGCCCACGCTGGTGCCCCAGCCTCCGAAAACCAGCCCGCCGCCTGCGCCGCCGTCGAGCCCCAAGCCCGCCGTGTCGACCACCCCGGCCCGCCCGGCCGTGCCCAAGGCGCGCATCATCGCCGCCCCCCCCGAGGAGCCCGAGGTCAAGGCCGCCGGGCGCTGGAGCGAGCTGCCCCTGCCGGTGGCCGCCGCCGCCGAGGAGCCAGCCCGCCCGCGCCCCGAAAAGAGCAAGCCGGCGCCCTTGCCCGCGCCGGTGGAGCCCGACCCGATGGACGAGGACGACGACGACAGCGAAGAGGCGGTGGGCCCGGTCGCTGCCTTCATCAAGCGCGCCGTCGACATGGTGCGCGGCGACGCCTACGTCACCTTTCTCGTCATCGCCGCCGTCATCATCATCGCCCTGGCGCTGGCGCTCATCTTCCTCTTCTGAACCCCCTTTCTCGCACAGGGAACGCTGATGAACTTCACCCTCTCCTCTGTCCACCTGTCTGCGCACCCCACCGATCTGCTCGCGGTGGGCGTGGCGGACGGCGCGCTGGCCGCCACCCTCTCTGCGCTCCTTGGTGAGCTCGGCGCCGACATCGCCAAGGCCGCCCAGGAAGACGAGCTCTCCGGCAAGGTGGCCACCGCCGCGATCTACCCCACCCATGGCCGCATCTCCGCCGCCCGCCTCTGCGTGGTGGGTGTGGGCGGCGGCAGCGTGGACGAGCTGCGCCGGGCCGCCGGCAAGGTCGGCCACCTCGCCCGCAGCCGCGGCGCCCGTCAGGTGACCCTCGCCCTCGGCGACCTCGACGCCGCCCAGCTCACAGCGGTGGTGGAGGGCTACCGCGTCGGCAACTACCGCTTCGACCGCTATAAGCCCGCCGCCGACCAGAAGGCCCCCACCGACGATGTCACCGTCGTCGGCGCCATCGACCCCAGCGCCCTGTCCACCGCCCTGGCGATCGCCGACGGCCAGGCCTTGGCCCGCGATCTGGTCAACGAGCAGCCGGCCGTCGTCCACCCCGAGCGCCTCGCCGAGGTCGCGCTCGGGCTCGCCAGCGAGCAGATCACCGTCGACGTCTGGGACGAAGAGCGCATCCGCGCCGCCGGCATGGGCGGCATCATCGCCGTGGGCCAGGGCAGCGCCCGGCCGCCCCGCTTCATCCACCTCACCTACAAGCCGGCGGGCACGCCCCGTCGTCGCATCGCCATCGTCGGCAAGGGCGTCACCTTCGACTCGGGCGGCCTCTCGCTCAAGCCCTCCGACGGCATGTTGACCATGCGCTGCGACATGTCGGGCGCCGCCGCGGTGCTGGGCGCCATGCTGGTCGCCGGCCGCATCCAGCCCGACGTTGAGGTGCACGGCATCATCGGCGCGGTCGAGAACATGATGAGCGGCAACAGCTACAAGCTGGGCGACATCCTCACCATGATGAACGGAAAGACGGTGGAGGTGCACAACACCGACGCCGAGGGCCGCCTCGTCCTGGCCGACTGCCTCACCTTCGCCAGCCGTCTCGGCGTGGAGTCGGTAGTGGATCTGGCCACCCTCACGGGCGCCTGCGTGGTGGCACTGGGCGACACCTACACCGGACTGTTCACCCCGAACGAGGCCCTGTCCAGCGCCCTGCTCGGCCACGCCCAGGAGGCGGGTGAGCACCTGTGGCGGATGCCCTTGCCCGACCACTACCGCGAGAAGATCAAGGCGGAGTGGGGTCACATCAAGAACGTCGGCGGGCGCGAGGGCGGCGCCATCACCGCGGCCCTCTTCCTCTCGGAGTTCGTCGACGGCCCGGCCTGGGCCCACCTCGACATCGCCGGCCCCGCCTTCTTCGACAAGCCCTTCCGGCACTTCGTGACCGGCGGCTCGGGCGCCCTGGTGCCCACCCTGGCCCGCTGGATTCAGGCCTGAGGTCGAGGGGCCGCTTCGGCGGCCCGCTTGCGGGTGGCGACCAGAAAGAGCTCCACGCTCTCGGAGCGGGTGGCCTTGGGCTTCACCCGCTTCACCTCGGCGAAGTGGGCCTTGACGCGCTCTTCAAGGCCCTTCGCCTCTTCTCCTTCAAAGACCTTGGCCACAAAGCTGCCCCCCACCCGCAGGACAGCGACCGCCACCACCAGCGCCTGATCGACCAGGGCGATCTGGCGCGTGTGATCGGTGAAGCGATGGCCCGAGGTGTTGGGCGCCATGTCCGACATCACCAGATCGGCCGGCCCGCCCAGCTTCTCGATGAGCTGCTGAGGGTCGATGTCGTAGATGGAGCCCTGCAAGAAGACGCCGGCGTAGCGGGGCGTGGGGCTGACATCGACCCCCACGAGGCTGAGCTGCGGCCCGCCGACCTGCCGGGCGTAGGCCGACCAGGAGCCCGGGCAGCAGCCGAGATCGAGCACCCGACCACCGCCGCGGGGCAGCAGGCGCGCCTTTTCGTCGATCTCCTGCAGCTTGTAGACGCTGCGCGCGGCGAAGCCCTCGTCCTGGGCCTTGCGGCTGTAGTGGTCGGGGCGGCGGCGATCGGACATCCAGGGCTCCCAGGGCGGCGGCCGCTGCATAATCGTTGACAAGTCCCTCACCCAGCCTGTACGCTCTGTCGGCGTGGCAGTCTGCCCGTGGCGCCGGCCTTCCCGGCCTGCGGGAATCCCGAGCGTTGCAGCGCGAACGGCGGACAGGGGCGAGGCCCCTCCCCTCCCCGCCCGCGCACCAGAAGAGGTGAGTCATGGCGTCCGAGCTCTTCCCCCCTGTCGGTTTGGGTCGATCCACCCGCTTCGGATCGCTCCTCCTCGCGCTGACGTTGGCGGCCTGCGCAGGCGCCGCGCCCAATGCTGACAAGGAGGGCGGCGACGACACCGGCGCTGGGGGGCCGGCGGCCACCTACGACGACGCCGACAGCGACACCATCCTCGACATCCACGAGGGCACCGAAGACACCGATGGCGACGGCCTCGCCAACTTCGAGGACGACGACTCCGACGGCGACACCATCAAGGATCGCCTCGAGGCCTCCGACGCTGACCCCTTGACCCTGCCGGTCGACTCCGACGCCGACAGCACGCCGGACTACCTCGACCTCGACAGCGACAACAACTGCATCTCCGACGCCGACGAGAAGCAGCCCACCGGTGACGGCCCCAAAGACACCGACGGCGACCTCATCTACGACTACGCCGACAGCGACAACGACGGCGACAACATCCCCGACACGGTGGAGTTGGGTGAAGCCTGCGGTCGCCCCGACTCCGACAGCGACGGCACCTCGGACTACATCGACTCCGACTCGGACAACGACGGCATCTCCGACCTCTACGAGTCGGGCACCACCGCCTTTGACACCGATCCCTCCGACACCGACGCCGACGGCACGCCGGACTACCTCGACCAGGACTCCGACGGCGACGGCTTTTCCGACACGGCCGAGTCCGGCATTGTCTCCGACGGCGATCCGCCCCGCGACCTCGATGGCGACGGCGTGCCCGACTTCAAGGACACCGACAGCGACGGCGACGCCCTCTCCGACCTGCTCGAGTCCACGGTCTACGGCACCGACCCCTACGACCCCGACAGCGACGGCGACGGCTTCTCCGACGGCGGCGAGATGACCGCCGGCACCGACCCGCTCGACGAGACCAGCGTGGTCGACGGCATCTACGTCGAAGTGCCCGAGCGCACCGAGGTCGAAGAGGTCTTCGAGTTCAACCTCAAGGTTGAGATGGGCGACATCGCCTTCCTCATCGACACCACCTGCTCGATGGGCTCGACGGCCAACGCGATGGCGGCGGAGTTCGCCAACATCGTCACCACGCTGGCCACCACCATCCCCGACGCCCAGTACGGCGTGGGCACCTACGACGACTACGCCTACGGCAGCTACGGCTACTCCTCGTCGCAAGACCTGCCCTTCTACATGCGCCAGCAGATCACCAGCGACACGTCGCGGGTGCAGACGGTGCTCTCCACCTCGGTGGCCATCCACTACGGCGGCGACGGGCCCGAGTCCTCGATGGAGGCCATCTACCAGGCCGCCTCGGGCGAGGGCTACGACCAGGACTGCAGCCACACCTACAGCATGTCCACCGACGTGAAGCCCTTCCTGTCCAGCAGCTCCGATCCCTTCGGCGGCAGCGGCGGTCAGCACTACTCCAGCACCTACGC
>JBEIQK010000818.1:0-2859 GCA_040376505.1 Alphaproteobacteria bacterium
AGTCCGTGTAGACGTTGCCGCTGCCATCCACTTCCGGACAGAGGACCTCGCAGCCGTCGGCCGGGGTCCAGCCCGGCGTGACTTCGGACACGACCTGTTCGTAGGTCTCGCCTGAGCATTGGTCGGTAGGCTCCGGTTGTGCGGTGTCATCGGCCTTCTCACCGCAGGCGAACAGAAACAGCAGAGCGAACATGGCACCTCCGCCCCCAGTCTGGCCCGTCCGCCGGGGGGCGGCAAGGAGCGATGCTGTGCGCCTGCGCGCCCTCCTCCTCGTGCTTGTCGCTTGCAAGCCCGATCCCACCCCCGGCGACAGCCTCAAGGCCACCCAGATCATTTCCCGTGACAGCGCCGCGCGCGTAGACCCCACCTCATCGGGCTGTACCCCTCTCTCCGGACTCCATGGCTGCTTTTTGTATTTGTCTTTCCTGGCTCATTCGGAGCCCAACCTCAAGGAAAGACAAGGAGCCCCTCGTCGATCATCGAAGCCCTGTCTTCGCCATGGACCAGGCCGCCCGTGCCATTGTGAGAGGGTGACTGAGCACGATCGTCAACCTCCCCGGCAGGCTGAACGGACTGTGCGCGAGGCCGAGTTGCCGCTGGATGGTTCCCAGGTCGAGGTACATGCGCTCTCCCACCAACTCGGCACCTTCAAAGGTGAAGATGTTGACCATGCGCACGGAGTAGCGCTGCCCGGTGGCCGGAAGGCCGCGGTAGCGGCCGGTGTGAACAGCGCTCGCCTCAATCTCCGCGACGACCGCGTCATCCGCGTGGTGGAGCGTCAGGATTCGATTCTGCCGCTGCGAGAAGCCGGCCATCGCCTCTTCGTGGTAGGCCCGCACCGCCGCTTCTCCGTCCAACACCTCGCCGGTGGCGATGAGCTCGTACCGGGGTCGCTTGAAGGTCCGCAGCACGGCGTCCACGTCGGCCGCGTTCTCGCAGGCCACATGGTCGTGGATCAGTCGTTCGCGGGCGGCGCGGAGCGTGGAATCGACAGGCATCACCCGGCATAATCCGCCAACGGGCGCCGCGCCCCTGGCGAAACGGAACGATCCCGCCGCGCTCCCCGAGCGCCTCGGTGAAGATCCTCGCGCGAGCGACGGAGTCCCCTGTTGCACTTCGGCGCCAGGTGCGCTCGCGGTCGCCATCGGCGCTGGCCTCGACTCCACGAACACAGGCTGCGCGACCCGACCCACCCCCCGCTGGGCCTTGATCCGCTGCACCGTACACGCTCCGAAGGGGAGGCGCTGATCGTGGACCTCGCAACCGCCTGCGAAGCGGGGGCCCGCAGGCCCGGGGGATGCGCCGGATCCAGTGCGCCCGCTCTCGGCCGAGGCAGTGTATTCTCGCGGCGGTCCTCCCCTCCCCCCACCCGTCGAAAGGAGGCCGAGATGCCCTGGCTCCTTCTCCTCTCCCTCTCCGCCCAGGCCCGTGAGGCGCCCTGGCAGGGCACCATCAACGAGGCCTTCAGCGCCGCGAAGACGGCGGATCACCGGTGGGCCGGGCCCTTCCCCCTCGACGGGCTCGCCCGGCGCTTTGGCGGCCACGTCGACACCGATCTGAACGCGCTCCCCGCGGAGGGGCTCAACCTCCTCTATGGAGATCCCTCCACCCACCCGGCCCTGGCCCGGGTGCTCGCCTGGCACCACATCGCCCTCGACGCCGAGGGGGTGACGCTCGGGCGAACCCGCCTCCGGCTCCCCGACCCCTTCCTCATCGCCGCCCTGCCCCTCCCCGGGCACCCCGAGCGGCCGGTGCTCGTCTATACGGCCTGGTCGGCGACCGCGCAGACGGGCCTCAATCGCATTTTTCACGGCCCGACCCCCCTCATCGTCGGCAGCCACCACGTCGACACGCCGCACACCGCCTATGCGGGGCCGATCGCCCTCGACGACGAAGGGCGCCTCGATCACCTGCGGAGCGGCGCCCCCCGCATGAGCGCGGCCGAGGCCGCGGAGGATCTGCGCACCCTGCTCCACCAACTCGACCAGGGCTGGGCGGGAATCGAGGGACTGGACGCCACGCTCCAGGCGCAGGGCTCCTCCTGGGCGGCGAAGCAGGCGGAGGCGGAGGCGGCCCTGTCCGCCAAGGCTGAGCTGGAGTGGTCGGAGGTCCATGAGGTGCTGCGCAGCCTCCTCCGCGAGGTGCAGGACTCCCACTTCTCTCTCCAAGGGCAGGTCATCACCGAGGAGGGGCGGGTGATCTCCGTTCGCGACACCTTCGTCCACCGCCTGCGCCCCTGTTTTGTCGACGGTCGACTGGTCGAGGAGGGGGGCCTCTGGTCTCTCGATGGCGCGCCGGTCTCGAGCCCGCCGGCGCCGGTTCCGGGCCCGAAGGAGGTGCAAGAGGGTGTGGTCTATCGCTTTCCCACCCTCCTCCGCGATGGGCAGCCCGCCTCCCTCATCGGCCTGTTCAGCGCCGAGGAGACCTGCCCCGGCACCCTTCCCTTCGCTGGGCAGGCGCGGGCGCTCCACCGTACACGAGGGGCCTTTCAAGGGGACTGGGCGCCCTGGGCGCTTACAGTGGGCCCGGTGCCGGTCCTGGCGGTGCGCACGATGAAGCGGGAACAGCTCGACGGGATGTCGGCGACCGCCCGCTCCCTTCGCAGCGCGGAGCGGCTCATCCTCGACCTCCGCATGAACGGAGGCGGCGCCGACCAGCCGGCCTATGACTGGGTGAACGGACTGCAGGCGGGCCCCTACCGATGGGCCCCCGGCGCCAACCTCCGCGAAGGGGATGCCCCCCGCGACCAACGCTGGCGCCAGTGGGGAGAGCGGACCCACCGGGGATGGCGCCGCCGCGCGGGTTTTTCGGGCCTGCTGTATGTGCTGACCGACAATGACATCTACTCCTCGGGAGAGA
>JBEIQK010000924.1:0-2387 GCA_040376505.1 Alphaproteobacteria bacterium
CCCCGAGGGCAACGCGGTCATCGTCGCCGAGGTCGACGGCCCGCCACAACGGCTCACCCACACCCCGGCCGACGCCTGAATGATCGGCTGCACCCCCCGCGCCGAAGATCCCCGTCGCTGGCGGCGGCGGGTTTGGACCCTGCCCCTGGTCTGCGTCCTCTCGGCCCTGCTCATCTCCGTGGTCGTCGCCCTGATGCCCGCGCTGCTGCTCATCGATCTGCTGCGCAGCCGGCGCCTCGTGCTCTGTCGGGCCGCCGCCTTCTTCGGTCTCTTCGGCCTCTTCGAGCTGACCGGCCTCTTCGGCGCCGCCCTCACCACCCTCTCGGGCTCGGTGGCCCAGCACCGCTTGCAGCACGCCTGGAGCCGGGCCCAATGGTGGGGGCTGGAGCGCTGCTTTGGCATGTCGGCCACCGTGGAGGGGGCCGAGGCCCTCCGGCTGCCCGGCCCCGCCCATGTCTTCCTGCGGCACATCAGCACCGCCGACACCCTGCTCGCCCTGGTCTTTTACGCGGCGCCGATGCGCCTGTGGGCCCGCTTCGCCTTGAAGCAAGAGCTGCTGGTCGACCCTCTGCTCGACATCGTCGGCCACCGGATGGGCAGCGCCTTCCTCCGCCGGGCCGGCGGCGAGGGGGAGCGCGACGCCGCCGCCATGGCCCGCCTCGCGGCAGAGCTCGGCGCCGACGAGATCACCGTGCTCTACCCCGAGGGCACCCGCTTTACGCCGGCCCGCCGGGCTGCCCTCCTCGAGAAGGCCCGCGCCGACGGCAAGACCGCGCTGGTCGCCGCCATCGAGCGCTGCCGCTTCACCCTGCCGCCACGCCGCCAGGGGCCGCTGGCCCTCTTCGCCGGGGCCCCCCAGGCCGATCTCGTGCTGATCGGCCACGTCGGCCTGGAGGGCACCCACTCGGTCGCCAGCCTCTGGAATGGCGCGCTGATCGGTCAGCGGGTGCGCCTGCGCGTCTGGCGCTGGCCCGCCTCGAGCCTGCCCGCCGATCCGCAGGAGCGCTTCGCATTCTTGGAGGCGCGCTGGGCCGAGCTCGACGCCTGGGTGGGCGCTTCAGCCCCAGGCGGCCCCTGAGTCCAGTCCGGCGAGGGTGTGAACGGTGTCCCAAAGCCGCCCCCGCTCGGCGTCGTCTTCGCTGGTGAAGGGCAGCAGGTGCGCCTCGGCCGGGGCCCGATCAAACCAGAAGCCGCCCAACTGTCCACGCAGCCGCGGCGCCGCGGCCAGCCAGACGATGGTGTCGGCGCCTTCGGCCGGGCTGCGCAGGATCTTCGCGGTGAGCGCTCGAAAGGTGGGGATGGAGCTGGCCACCCCTGGCGTGTCGGCCCAACCGGGGTGCATGGAGGCCACCTCGACGCCCTGGCCCGATAGCCGCGCGTGAAGCAGCTCCGCCAGCACTACCTGGGCCCGCTTGCTGCGGGCATAGGCCTTGACGCCATCGTAGGGCTCCTCGGGGTAGCCCAGGCCGTCTACGCGGAGCCGCTCGCTGTACATGCCGCCGCTGCTCACGAAGATCACCCGGCCGCCGCGCGGGCTTTGGGCCAGTTGGGGGCGCAAGGCCGCCGTCAGGCGCAGGGGGCCGCTGAGGTGCACCGCCACCGTCAGCTCCTGGCCCTGGGCGCTCTGCTCGCGCTTCAAGGGAAGGAGCCCGGCGTTGTGCACCAGGGCGTCGATCGGCCCCTCCACCCGGGCCGCCGCGGCGGAGACGCTGTCCAGATCGGCCATGTCGACGGGCAGGAAGGTGAGGGGACCGCGGCCAACCGCGTCGAGGGCCGCCCGGGCCGCTTCAGCCTTCACCGGATCGCGACAGAGCAGGGTCAGGCCGGCCCCCCGCTGTCGCAGGGCCAGGGCGGCGGCGAGGCCGAGCCCGCTGTTGGCCCCCGTGATGAGGATGTGGGCGCCGCCGAGATCATCGAGGGTGTCGCCCGCGACAAAGCGCCGCTGGTGCCGTGCAAAGCCGGTGCG
The DNA here is from genome assembly GCA_040376505.1 of Alphaproteobacteria bacterium. Taxonomy (GTDB): domain Bacteria; phylum Myxococcota_A; class UBA796; order UBA796; family UBA2385; genus JBEIQK01. Next base: position 1,967 of record JBEIQK010000924.1, read on the forward strand.
GTCGAAGGAGAAGGCAACCGTGCGATCGAGGAGGGAATCCCAAAGGCTCATGCTCAGATCCGGCTGAAGGGCCCACGCTGGCGCAGTCGAGCCACCTCGTGGCGCAGATTCTCGACGTCATGTTCGAGGCGAGCCCGTAGCTCATCCATGGCTTGAAGCTCGGCGGTCTTCTTGGCCGCGTCGGCCAGCAGCAGGGCCCGCTCGCGCTCGCTCTCGATCAGGCTGCGGGCCGCGCGATCCTGGCCGCCGCCCAGCACCGCGATGGCCTCGCGCTTGAAGCCGGCCACCTCGTCCAAGGCCCGGCCGAGGCGGCCGATGTGATCGAGCAGATCCTGGTTCTGGCCCACGAGGCGGGCCACCTCCTGGCGCTTGTGCTCCACCTCGGCCTCGGCGCGGGCCCGGGCGGCCTCGGCGGCCTCGG
>JBEIQK010000792.1:0-2986 GCA_040376505.1 Alphaproteobacteria bacterium
CCCGACGACACCGGCACCCCCGACGACACCAACGCCGGCGACGGCGGCGGTGACGACGGAGGCACCGTCGCCGAGCAACCCGGCCAGGACCCCAAGGGCTGCGGCGGCTGCGCCAGCGCCCCGACCTCCACCGGCGCCCTGGCCAGCCTCGGGCTGCTGGTCCTCGGCCTGCTGCGGCGCCGTCGCCCCCAGGGATGAGCCACACCGGCCGGCGGGCTCCTAGCGCCGGCCCCTTCGCGGAGGAACCGATGATCCCCCTGCTGCTCAGCCTCCTCCTGGCCGGCCCGGCCGCGGCCGGTGAGCTCACCCTCGACGAAGACGACGCCCTCGACCGCACCCCCAAGGACGCCCTGGCCGCCGCCCTCTGGCCCCAGGCCACCACGCTGTTCACCCTGACCCGCGAGGTCAGCTTTGTCTGGAAGCCCGAGGAGGCCCCCGAGAAGCTGCCCTTCGACGAGATCATCCGCTACGAGCGGGCCCGCACCTTTGAAGGCGTCCCCGACGAGCTCTTCCTCCTCCTCGCCGACGGCCGGCGCGTGCTGCTCTCCCGCGGCGCCGACGTGAACGCCCAGGCCGCCCTGCTGCCCACCCTCACCGGCTTCACCCTCAAAGACCTGCCCGCCGGCCAGGGCCACAGCCCCACCGAGGGCCCGATCACCCCGCAGCTCACCATCAACTCCGGCCTGTCGAGCCTCAAGCTGGTCGGCCTCAAGGGCACCCAACTGGGCACCCCCAAGCCCGTCGAAGCCCCCAAAGCCGAGGCCGAGCTGCAGAGCGACCCCGACTTCGCCGGGCAGGGCGGCGGCACCCTCGACAAGCGCCAGATCGACGAGGTGATCAAGGTGCGCATGGGCCGCATCCAGGCTTGCTACCAGCGGGAATTCCAGCGCAACCCCGGCCTGCAAGGCCGCGTCACCCTGCGCATCCTGATCGACAAAGACGGCAGCGTACCCCTGGTCAAGGTGCGCCAGAGCACCATGAACAACCCCACCGTTGAACAGTGCCTCATCGACGAACTGCGCGAGACGCACTTTCCCGCCCCCACCGGCGGCACGGTGGTGGTCACCTATCCCTTCAGCTTCAGCGGCGGCTGATCCCCTCGCCACCCCCTGAACACCCGGATAGGGTGCGGCCCCCCGCGGAGCCTCCCCGTGTCCGACCCCGCCGCCCCCACCCAGAGCGCCCAGACCCACATCCTCGTCGTGGGCGCCCGCGAGCACAACCTGCAGGGCATCGACATCGCCCTGCCCCGCGACCGCTTTACGGTGATCACCGGCCTCTCGGGCTCGGGCAAGAGCTCGCTGGCCTTCGACACCATCTACCAGGAAGGCCAGCGGCGCTTCATGGAGTCGCTCTCCAGCTACGCCCGCCAGTTCCTGGGCAAGATGGAGAAGCCCCGGGTCGAGCGGGTAGAAGGCCTCTCCCCCACGCTCTGCATCGACCAAAAAACGGTCAACCGCAATCCGCGCAGCACCGTCGGCACCATCACCGAGCTCTTCGACCACCTCCGCCTCTTGATGGCCCGCCTCGGCCAGCCCCGCTGCCCGGTCTGCCGCAAGGCCATCGCCGCCAGCACGCCGGGCCAGATCGCCGACTCCATCCTGCGCGATCACCCCTCCGACAAGCTGCATGTGCTGGCGCCGATCGTCCGCGATCGCAAGGGCGAATACAGAAAGGAGCTCGCGCAGGCCCTGGCCGACGGCTGGCTGCGCGCCCGCATCGACGGCGCCCTGGTCAGCCTCGAAGAGCCCCCCACGCTGGCCCGCTACGAGAAGCACACCATCGAGCTCGTGGTCGACCGCCTCCGCGCCCGCCCCGACGACCGCCCCCGCCTCGTCGAAGCCATCGAGCGGGCCCTCAAGCTCGCCCAGGGCACGGTCAGCCTGCTGGCCGAGGGCGAGGGTGAGCCCGCCTACCGACTGTTCGCCTCGGACCGCACCTGCCCCGACCACGGCATCTCGATCCCCGAGATTGAGCCGCGACTGTTCAGCTTCAACGCCCCCCAGGGCATGTGCCTCGCCTGCCAGGGCATCGGCCACATGGAGGACTTCGACCTCGACGCCCTCTTCGACCCCGCCGCCCCCTATGACAGCGCCCTGCGCTGCCTGGAGGGCGACGATCGCCTGCCCTTCAGTCACCTCTCCAGGCCGGTGATCGCCGCCATCGGCAAGGCCGTCGGCGTGGCCGCCGCCACCCCCTGGGGCCAGCTCAGCGCCGAGCACCGCCACAAGCTCCTCCTCGGGGCCGACCTCCGCTACAAGGTGCAGCGCGAGCGCGAGTCCGGCAGCGAGACCACCACGGCGGCCTGGACCGGCATCCTGCCGGTGGTGCGCCAGGTCTGGCAGTACACCCAACTCCAGCGCCTCGCCCCCTTCCGCAAGCACAGCGGCTGCCCCGACTGTTCAGGAAAGCGACTGAACCCGATCGCCCTGGCGGTGGACTTTCGCGGCAAGGGCATCGCCGAGCTGTCGGCCATGACCATCGACGAAGCGCAGGCCTTCTTCGCCACCGTCTCCCTGTCGGGGGGCGAGTCGATCATCGGCGCGCCGATCGTCAAAGAGCTGCGCACCCGCCTCGGCTTTCTGCGCGACGTCGGTCTGGGCTACCTCAGCCTCGACCGCTCCGCCGCCACCCTCTCCGGCGGCGAGGGCCAGCGCATCCGCCTCGCCAGCCAGGTCGGCAGCGGCCTGCAAGGCGTCACCTATGTGCTCGACGAGCCCAGCATCGGCCTGCACCCCCGCGACCAGGACCGCTTGTTGGACGCCCTGGTGCGCCTGCGCGATCAGGGCAACACCGTCCTCGTGGTCGAGCACGACGCCGACACGATGGCGCGGGCCGACCACCTCGTCGAGGTCGGCCCCGGCGCCGGCCGCGAGGGCGGTCGACTGATCGCCCAGGGCAGCCCCGCGGAATTCCTCGCCTCTGGGGCGCTCACCGCCCGCTACCTCCGCCGCGAGGAGACGATCCCCCTCCCCGCCCGCCGCCG
>JBEIQK010000023.1:0-21409 GCA_040376505.1 Alphaproteobacteria bacterium
ACCCCGGCCACCGGCGGCCCCACCACCCCCACCGCCGCGCCGAAGTAGCGCGTGGGGCGCGCCACGCTGCTGATCTTCGGCGGGGCGCTCCTCCTCCTAGCCCTGCCGCTGCGCGGCGCCTGGCTCACGGGCGAGGTGCCGGGCGCCGGCCCCGACGTAATCTCCACGCTCTGGGGCTTCTGGTGGTTTCAGGCCCGCGCAGGCGTGGCCGGCGGCTGGACCGAGCTCGTCAACTACCCAAACGGCGCCTTTGGCGCGGTCCTGAGCCCCAGCTCGGCGATCGGCTGGTCGCTCGCCGAGCCCCTGCTGGGCGCCGGTCGGGCGATGGCGTGGGTGGCCTCGCTCCAGCTCGCCGCTTTCGTCGCCGCCACCGCCACCCTCTGCCAGCGCCTCAGCGGAAACGCCGTCGCCGCCGCGCTCGGCGCGGGCGCCCTGCTTGTCAGCCGCTACCTGCTCCATGGCCTCGGTGAGGGCTCGCTCGTCGCGGTGACCGCCCTGCCGCTGCCGCTCGGGCTCCTCGCGCTGATGGAGGCCCAAGAGGGCGATCGCAAGGCAGCCCTGGCCCTGGCGCTGCTGATGCCGGCCCTGGCCTGGGAGAACCCCTACCTGGGCCCGGTGCTGCCCGGCCTCGTCGCCCTGGCCCTGCTCCAGGCCCTCGCCGGCCGTAGCCCTGGCCGGGGGCCCCTGGCGGCCGCGCTCTTCGGCGGCGCCCTCGGCGTTCTGGCCGTCGGCGCCCACTTCTCCAGCGCCGCCAGCCCCGACTACCCTTCCGAGGTGGCCGCCACGGTGATGCAGATCGGCCCCGTCTCCCTGCCGATCATCGACCTGCCCTGGAGCCGCGCCACGCCGGCGGGCCTGGTCTGGCCAGGCCCGGTGCGCTGGACCGAGGCGATCGACGGGGCCCGGAGTGAGGGCGGCGGCCGCTACCTGGGCCTCACCGTGCTGCTGCTGGCGGGCCTCGGCCTGTGGCGCGGCGGGCGGGAGGCGCGCCCCTGGGGGCTGCTCGCGGCCTTCTGCCTGCTGCTCTCGATGGGCTCGGTGATCGGCGGGCTGCCGGGGCCCTTCCTCTTCGTCAACCACGCCCTCGATCTCCTCGCCCGGCCCTTCACCCAGCCCACCCGCTTCCTCGCCGTCGCCCTGGTGGCCCTGGCCGCGCTGGCCGCCCTCGGCGCCCGCAGCCTGCCGCCCCGCCTCCAGGCCGCCGCCGGGGCCCTGCTGTTGGGCGAGGCCCTGGCAGTGGGCGGCCTCTCCCTGCGCCTGCCCACGCTGGCCCTGCCCGAGGCCCCCTGCCTCGCCGACCTCCCCGATGAGGAGGGCGGCCTCGTGCTCTTTCCCGGCGATGTGGGCGAAGGAGACGCTGGTCCGGCGCAGCTCTTGCAGCTCGTCCATGGCCGGCCGGCCGCCCACCGCGGCATCGCCTCCTGGCGCCTGCACGGGGCCCGCGTCACCGACCGCCTGCGCCAGGCCGGCCTCGATCCGCGCCAGACCGGGGCCCCCGACGGGGCCGCGATCGGGCGCCTCGGAATGCGTTGGTTGGTGGTGCAGGGCCCGGTGCCAGCGCGCTTCAGCCGCCTTGGCCCGCCCACCGAGACCTGCGGCGACTACACGCTCTTTACGCTGCCGCGCTGATCCTCAAGCCCGGCGCCAGACCCGCCAGGCGAAGCCGTCGGTGCCGCTGCGGTGGGGCCATAGAACGCGCTCGTCGATGAGCACAAAGCCGGCGAGCGAGGGCTGGCGCTCGTTCTCGGCGCGCAGCAGCGAGCAGGTGGCATAGGCGAGGTGCCCGCCGGGCCGCACCAGGGCGGCCCCCTGGTCGAGCAGGGCGGCCTGCTCGGCGAGGTGCCGCGCCGGATCGAGGCCCCAGCGCAGGGCCGGCTCGCGGCGCAGGCGACCGAGGCCGGCGCAGGGGGGCGTCGACCACCACCAGATCGGCCGGCGCGGGGGGCGCGATCGAGATCGAGAGGCCGGCCCGCTCGGCCCGGCGCTGCAGCTCGTCGAGGGCCCGGCTGCGGGTGTCCCAGGCCCGAACCCGCCCGCCGCGGGCCGCCAGGGCGAGGCTCTTGCCCCCGGCGCCGGCGCAGAGATCGAGCACCCGATCCCCCGGCTGGAGCGGCAGGGCGCCGACAAAGCGCTGGCTGGCTTCGTCTTACAGCTCCAAGCGCCCCTCCCGAAAGGCTGCACTGGCGAGCAGGTTGGCCCGCCCCTCCAGCAGCACAGCGCCGGGCGTGGCCGCGATCACGCTGGCGCGGAGCCCCTCCTGGCCGAGGCGCTCCACCAGGGCCTCGGCGGAGATCCCCTGGGCCCGCAGCACCACCGGCGCCCGCCCTTGGAGCGTCCGGGCCAGGGCCGCCGCTTCGGTGTCGTCGCCCAGGGCCGCCCGCCACTCGGCGGCGATCGCCGTCGGCAGCGAGAGGGCCGCCGCGAGGTCGGCGTCGGGCCCCTCGGAGACGAGCCCGGCGAGCCGGTCGCCGCCGAGCAGGGCGGCATAGGCCTCCACCCGCGCGGCGTCATCGGCGGCGCCGGCCTTGTCGAGGAGGGCACCCTGGCGGATGACGCCGTAGACCGCCTCGCCCACCGCCGCCCGGTCGTGAGAGCCCAGCTTGCGGGCCTCCCGAAACCAGCGCGCCAGCGTGGGCGTGGCGTAGGCGGGGGCTGCGCGGGCCGCACCCAGGGCCTCCACTGCCGCACGGGCCCGCCAGGGTCGCGCGATGGCCTCGGCCAGCGCCGGGTCGGGATCGGGCAGCCCAGCCCGCAGGAGGTCGACGCTCATGACCGCTGGTAGTCCATCCAGGCCTCGGGGGCGCTGGCGAAGGCCATCCAGACCTCCACCCGCAGGCCGCCCGCCGCCGTCGGCCGCAGCTCCACCCGCGGGGCGAAGGGGCCGGCGGTCCAGACCACGCCGGCGGGCTCGAGGGGCCGCACCAGCCGCTCCCCCAACCAGCCGGGCGCCATCAGGTGGGTCACCCGTAGGGCCGCCTCCTCGTCGTCGAAGCGGTAGAAGGCCCGGTCTTCGTGGTTGAGCCGGCCGTCGGCCTCGGTGAGCTGCTCGCTGGCCTCGATGAAGGTGCCGCCCAGGATGGCCTGGACGCGCAGCCGCCCGCTCACCGCCGTGCCGTGGGCCTCGCCGCGGCCCACCCACTCGCCCAGCAAGAAGCCAAGGGGCGCGAGCCCCGCGGTGACGGCGCCCTGGCGCGCATCCCAGTCGATCGGCGGGCCGCCGAGGGGCACCGACAGCAGCAGATCGAGGCCGGGGTCGTCGGCGAGGGGTTCGGCGTGGGGATCGACGGCCACCGGCTTGCTCCGCGGTCTGGCCCGCTATCTCCCCATGGACCGACCGGCCCGGGCCTGGGTAAGCTGGAGCCATGAAGCGCCCCCGCCTGCTGCTCCTTGTCCTCGTCCTGCTGGCCTCGCTCTCGGCCCTGGCCGCGCCCTCCGTTCGGGCCTTGTGGAGCCCGGGGACGCCCGCCGCCCAAACCGCCCAGGCCTTGGAGCCGATGAGCCCGGTGCGCATGCCGCTCCCCGCGGCGGTGGCCCGCGAGATCAGCGGCGACACCGCGCTCTTCTACTTCTCCCCCACCTGCGGCCACTGCCGCCACATCATGCCCGAGGTGCTGGGCCTGCAGGGCAAGGGCGGCCTGCGCTGGGTGGGCATCGCCGCCGGCACCGCCAGCCACAGCGACCTCGCCGAGTTTCAGGCTACCTTCAAGCCCCCCTTCCCGATCGTCGAAGATCGCGGCGCCGCCTTCGCTTCCGCGGTGGGGGCCCGCTCCACGCCCAGCCTCTACCTCGCCCGCCCCGTCCCCGGCGCCGTGGAGGCCGCCGGCATGGTCGAGGTCGAGCTCTTCGAAGGCTACGCGCCGATGGGCCCGGGCAGCGGATCGGTGCTGCTGATGCGCCGCAACACCGACAACGCCTTCGCCCACTTTCAGGGCTACCAGGGCGACGCCGCCTGCGCGCTCTGCCACCGGGTCGAGGCCCAAAGCATGGCCATCACCCACCATGAGGTCGCCTACCGCACCCTCTACCTGCGCGACCGCGCCACCGACATGGCCTGCGTGGGCTGTCATGTCACCGGGCTCGGCGAGCCGGGGGGCTTCGTGCTGGGCGATCACGGCCACCCCCAGCAGGGCGTGCGCTGCGAGGCCTGCCACGGGCCCTCGGGCCCCCACGACGGCCAGCGCCAGGAAGCCAGCGAGACCTGCGTGGGCTGCCACGACGCCGAGCACAGCATCGCCTTTTCGGTGGCCAAGGGCCTGCCCCACATCGACCACTACAAGGCCGCCACGATGAGCGAAGACGCGCTGCGGGCGCGGCTCGTCGCCCTGCGCGATGGTGAGGCCGAGCGCCCCTTGCTGGCCTTCCCCGACGCCGAGACGGTGGGCTCGGCGGCCTGCGCCTCTTGCCACAAGACCCAGCACAAGTGGGCCCGCAAGGATCCGCACCAGGCCGCCATGGCCAGCCTCAAGCCCGAGGAGCAGGCCAAGGTGGAGTGCGTCCGCTGCCACGCCACGCCCAAGCGCTTTGGCCCCCTCCCCGGTGAGCTCGTCGCCGCGCCGATCTCCAGCCTCGATCAGCTCCGCGTCGACGAAGGGGTGGGCTGCGAGAGCTGCCATGGCCCCGGCGGCGCCCACGCCCAGGCGCCCTCCAAGGGCAACATCGTTGGCCTCGGCGAGAGCTGCCCCGAGTGCGTGATCGAGGCGGTCTGCACGAGCTGCCACACCGATCAGTGGGATCCGAGCTGGAAGCTCAAGCCCCGCCTCGCGGCGATCGAGCACTGATCGGCCTTCTCAGGGCTCCAGCGGCGGCAGACGCGACGGCCGGCCCAGGGCCTTCCAGCGGGCCCGATCGAGGCCTTCTTCGGCCTGGGAGCGGGTAAGCGAGGAGGTGGTGGTGGCCAGCAAGGCCTCGAAGTCGGCGGCGGCGGGGATCGAGCGGTCGAGGCGGAGGTTGGCCCGCCCGCGCAGCAGCAGGCGCTGCTCTTCGAGGGCCTCGCTTGGCAGGGGACCGCGGGCCGGGTCCAGCCAGGGCAGGGCTTCTTCCCACTCGTCGAGGTGATGGAGCTGCAGCCCGACGAGGTAGGCCGGAACGGGATCCTCGGGGCTGGACTCCGCCCAGCGCTGCGCCGTGTAGAGGTTGGTGGCCCGCCCCCCCTCATCGCGCAGGTAGCGGCCCGCCAGCTCGCGGGCGAGCGGATCGTCGAGGTCCAGCGACTCCAGCTTGAGCGTCAGGCGCCGCCGGGCCGCGTCGCCGCCGCCGAGGTCGAGGCAGCCCGCGAAGGCCTCGCGGGCCTCGTCGAGGCGCCCCTCGGCCCAGAGCAGGTCGCCGCGCTGCTCGGCCACCTTGATGAGCAGGGCCGTCTTCAGGTTCTCGCGCAGCAGGAGTTGGTCGAGGATCTCGATGGCGCCGCGCCGATCGCCGCTGCGTTCGAGCAGCCGGGCCAGGGCCATGTGGTGCTCGGGCTTCTGGGGCTGGTAGCCCAGCAGCTCCTCGCGAAGATCGATGGCGCGGGCCAGATCGCCGCGACCGGCCGCGTTGTCGGCCTTTCGCTCCAGCTCGGCCAGGGCCCGGGCGCACATCTTCTCGAAGATGCTGTTGCGGCCGAAGCGGTGGCGGGCCTGCTCCTGGCGCTCGCCCTCCACGGGGATGGCGTCGATAAAGGCGCCCCACTCGTCGATCAGCGCGTCGACGCCCACACCATAGGCGGCCTCAAAGTCGCCGTTGGCGTAGACGCGCTTGAAGGGCTCGATGCCGCGGCTGTCGACCAGCCAGCGCACGAAGGAGCCCATGGTGGTGTAGGCCTTGCCCCCCGGCTGGGCCCAAAAGCCCTCGGGCCGAAAGAGGGCGGCGAGGTTGGGGGCCATGTCCATCTGGCGCATCGCCGCCACCGCCTCGTGAGGCGTGAGCTCGTCGGCCGGCCAGTCGGCGGCCAGCGCGATCCCCTCGATCAGGCCGAGGTTGATGAGCACGCCCCCCTGGGTGGCGAGGCGAAAGGGCCCGCCGCCGAAGGGCGCCGTGAAGATGTGCGCCAGCTCGTGGGCCAGGGCCTCATCACCGATGCCATCCCAGCGGATGTTCATCTCATGGGTCCAGGGCCGGGCCACCAGCGTGCCCCGGCTGCCCATCAGCCGGCTCTGGCTGGCGCGGTCCGGATAGACGATGCTGTGGATCTTCCGGCCCTTCCAGGCCACCGGGTCCTCGTCGAAGAAGCGCGCCAGCTCGGCATAGCGGTACTCATGGTCCTCTTTGAGCAGGGCCACCTGGGCCGGGCCGAGGGCCGCGGGGCTGAAGGTGATGACGAAGTGCTCGGTCTCCACCTGGCCGCCCAACTCCTCGATGATCTGCGCGCGATCGATCGAAAAGCCGAGGCGGTCTCCCCGAAGGGCCACCGTACTGCCGAGCCCGCCAAAGGCCAGCACCGCCAGGGCAACGCTGCCCACGCCCAGGCCGCGCCCCCAGCGCCAGCGCAGCTCCAGGGCAAAGGCGGCGGCGAGGCAGAAGAGCAGCCCCATCGCGCGGTACCAGCGCAGGGCCCCCGGCAGGTTCAAGGCCTCGTCGTAGATCGAGCCCGGAAACCAGCCAAAGAGCAGGCTGTAGCCCACGATCGGGGGCTCAAAGGCGAGGCGCCAGCCAAAGGCCAGCAGCTCCGCCCCCAGGAACCCGAGGGCCAGGGTCCAGCGCCACCGCCGGCTGATCGAGGCGACGACCCAGCCCAGGGTCTGGCCGATCCCCACGCTCACCAGCGGGATGACCAGCCAGAAGTCGAGCCCGGCGCCGTAGTCGCAGGTGCGCACCCGCAGCCCGTTGGCCAGGAGGAGCAGGAAGGGCGGCGCCAGCAGGGCCAGCGACTCCGGCAAGGCCCGCGCCATCCCCACCAGCGGAGACTGGTGTCGATTGGGATCGGTGGGCGGGTGCCCCTTTCTGAGGTCGGTGAGCGCGAGGCACAGCGCGCCGAGGCCGCCGATCAGGCCCGCGGCCGCGGCCGACTCCATGCCCAGGACATCGAAGAGCGGCAGGTTGCACAGCAGCAGCCCGCCGCCGATCGAGCAGGCCCAGGCGAAGGCGCGGCTCATTCGCCCCCGGCCGGCGCGGTGCCCGGCAAGGGTGGCGTCTCTTCTGGGCCCGGCGGCGCCTCGGTCGGCGCGGCCTCCCCCTCTCCTTCGGCCGGCAGCGTCGCCGGCGCTTCAGCCCCGGTGGTGCCGGGCGGCGGGTAGGGGTTGGACTTCAGGTACTCGTTGATCTGGAAGGGTTGGGGCACATCCCAGCCCTTGGTGCCCACCTCACCATTGTAGATGGTGATGGTAATTCGCCGGTTGCGGGCGTCATTGGGGTCGCCACGCACGAAGGGGTCCGAGGCCGCGTAGCCGGAGACCCGCACCAGATGGTCATCGGCGCTCCAGCCGGTGCGCCCCATGGTGCGCCGCGCCGAGGAGGCCCGCGCCGCCGACAGCTCCCAGTTGGTGTAGTAGCTGGAGCCATAGGCCGTGGCGTCGGTGTGACCGCCGATGGCCACGCGCTTGTCGAGGGTGCGGAGGAACTCGCCCGTGAGCTCCAGCAGGCGCTGGCCCTCTTCGGTCGGCTTGTCGCTCCCCTTGTTGAAGAGGGGCCGCCCGTCGATGTCGGTGATGTTGATCCGCACGCCATCGCTAAAGACGTCGACCTGCAAGGAGTCGAGCAGGTCGGGGGCGCGGTTCTCGAAGACCCACTTGAGATCGGCGCTGATCTCGGTGGGCGTAGGCCCGCCCGCCGAGGCCGGCGTGCGAGGGCCGCTTGGCGTCTTTTGGAAGAGCTTGACCGGCGCGCCGCGCTCGTGCTTGCCGGTGTTCTGGCTCTGGTAGAAGGGCTTTCCGCCCTGCTTGTAGAGGCTGTACTCGTTGAAGTAGGCGGCCAGCGCCTCCTTCTTCACCGGGTCGACCATCGAGAGGAGCCACATCAGCAGAAAGAACGCCATCATGGCGGTCATGAAGTCGGCGTAGGCCACCTTCCACGATCCACCGTGGGCGCCATGGCCACCTTTCTTGACCTTCCGGATAAAAATCGAGGGCTTTTCGTCCGCCACGGTCTACCCCTCAGCCGCCCTCAGGCTTTTTGCCGCCGCCGCGGGCCGCCTGGTCGAGCTCATCGAAGGTCGGCCGGTCGTGGCCGCCGATCGCGCGGCGACCCGCCTCCACCGCCGAGCCGGGGCTCTGCCCCTGGGCGAAGGCGATGAGGGCCGAGCGCACCACGTTGCACTGCGACTGCATCTCATGGGCGCGGTGCTCGAGGTTGGTGGCGAGGGGGCCGATCAGGCCGTAGCAACAGAGCACGCCGACCATGGTGCCGACGAGCGCCGCGCCGATGAGGTGACCCAGCACCTCGGGCGGCTCGTTCATCGAGCCCATGGTGATGATGACGCCGAGCACCGCGGCCACGATGCCCAGGCCCGGCAGCGCTTCGGCGGTCTTGTTGACCATCAGCGAGGAGACCATCGCGTGGTGGTACCGGGCGTCCACGTCGGTCTCCATCAGGGCGTCGAACTCATGGGGCTGCATGTTCGACGAGACGAAGACCTTGAGGTTGTCGCAGATGAAGTCGCCCAGGTCGTGGTTGGAGAGCACGCTCGGGTACTGCCGAAAGACCGGCGAGTCCGCCGGCTTGGTGACGTGGGACTCCAGCGCGATGACGCCTTCGCGGCGCGCCACCTGAAAGAGCTGCATCAGCAGCAGCAGCAGGTCCAAAAAGTCCTGCTTGGTCTTGTCCTTGGCCTTGAAGATGCCAAGGGTGTCGGCCACGATGTGCTTCATGATCTTGAGCGGGTTGCCCACGACGAAGGAGCCAAGGGTGGACCCGATGATGACCACAAACTCCGCAGGCTGAAACAGCGACGGGATGCTGCCACCGGCCATGGCGAATCCGCCGAGGACCGCAGCGAAGACGATGATGTACCCGACAATGACCGTCATGACTGGCTGTACTCTCTCTTTACGCCTTGCCGGTGCAACGAGGGACCGGCGCGGAGCAAGGTTCGGGACGGCCCAGCAGCGGGCCAGACTGGATCGGTAGCATCAGGGCCAGCCGCGGGGGCGGCGCGACCGCAAGTAAACGGGGAAGGGATCTGAAAGTCAAGTACGGAGCAGGGCCTGACAGGAGACCCGACAGGCAGCCCGGCCAGCGGGCCTGAGCGAGGCGGACGGGCTAACCGGCCGACACGGGATCATCCCGCAGGACCTGGAGCCTTCCTTGTCGAAATGCACCCCCTCCATCGGCGGCATCCATCGATCCCTAAGCTTCTCCGCAGCCGGCGCCCCCGCTTTGCTGGCGATCGTGCTGGTCGCCTGCGCGGGCGAAGAAAAGGCGAGGCCCCCCGAAGGCGGTGAAGACAGCGGGGAGGTCAGCGCCGCGCCGCCGCCCCTGATCTGCCATGAGGTCAGCCCCTACGCCGGCGAGCTCGCCTTCACCGATCGCACCGAAGCCTGGGGCCTCGTCGGCATCAACGGCGGCCGACTCTCCTCCGCCGACCTCGATGGAGACGGCTTCCCCGATCTGATCGTGAGCGAAGGCAGTTTTTTCGGCCGCGACGACTTTGAGGCGGGCGTTCGCTACCACTACGTGTTGATGAACCGCGAGAACCCCGACGGCGGGCGCATGTTCGTCGACGAGACTGTGCAAAGCGGCCTCTTCGCCCCCCGCGAGGGCGACCCCACCCAGGTGGGCCGCGCCTCCCAGGTCAACATCATGGGCGACGTCGACAACGACGGCGATCTCGATGTCTTCAGCGGGCAGTTCTTCGACGGCAGCAACCGCGAGGACGACCCCGGCGATCGCAGCGAGCTGCTCCTCAACGCCGGCGACGGCACCTTCTCCCTGGCCCCCCAATCCGACCTGTCGGTCAACGGCGGCTACGCCACCTCCGGGGGCAGCTTCGCCGACTACAACGCCGACGGCCTGCTCGATCTCTTCGTGGTCGGCTGGTACGAGGCCTACGGCCAGCTCTACGGCGAGCAAGACCACAGCTACAAGGGCGACGGCACCGGCGCCTTCCTCGACACCACCCCCACCACCGGCCTCACGATGACGCGTGGCCGCAGCCTGCAGGACTGGGTCGACGGCGAGGCCCGGCGCCCCGCCTTCGGCGGCACCACCTGCGATCTCAACGGCGACGCCCTGCCCGATCTGCTGGTCAGCAACTACGGCCGCGCCTGGAACCAGCAGTGGATGAGCCAGGGCGACGGCACCATGGCCGACATCGCCATGGAGAGCGGCTTCGCCAGCGACGAGGTCTACGACTACAGCGACAACCAGTTCTACCGCTGCTACTGCTCGGTCTACGGCTGTGATCCCGATCCGGGCGCGCCGGCCTTCAGCGACGAGACCTGCGCCACCTACGCCGAGTACTGGGCGCCCGGCTGGGACGATCTGCCCCACCGCCTCGCCGGCAACAGCTTCACCACCGCCTGCGGCGACGTCGACAACGACGGCGACAACGACGTCCTCACCTCTGAGATCGTCCACTGGCACATCGGTGGCTCCTCCGATCCCAGCGAGCTGCTGCTCAACGACGGCGAAGGCCGCTTTGTGCGCCCCGGCAACGCCGCCAACGGCCTGGAGCGCGACTGGTCGCGCTCGGACTGGAACGCCGGCGACCTCTTCACGGCCTTCTTCGACTTCGACGGCGACGGCTGGAAGGACATCCTGCTGGTGTCGAGCGACTACCCGGGCGATCGGATGTTCCTCTTCCGCCAGATCGCCCCGGGCCAGTTCGAGGAGATCGCCGACGCCGCCGGCATCGCCCACCCCTGGCCGGCCGGCGCCACCGTCGCCGACTTCGACCGCGACGGCGATCTCGACGTGATCACCGGCTCGTCCAACGCCCGGAGCGGCAGCCCCTGGGAGACCCACGAGGTCCACATCTACGAGAACACGCTGCCCGCCCGCAACAGCGTCCGCATCCGCCTCGAAGGTGTGGCCGCCAACCGCGCCGGCATCGGCGCCCGGGTGGAGCTGACCGCAGACGATGGGCTCAGCCAGATGGCCGAGGTCAACGGCGGCTACGGCCACATGGGCATGCAGAACGACACCGCCCTCACCTTTGGCCTCGGCGCCGCCTGCGCCATCCCCGAGGTCACCGTGACCTGGCCGGGGGGTGCTGTCGATCTGTACACCGATGTGCCGGCCAACTATGCGGTCACCCTCGTGCAGGGCGGCGAGCTGCGCGTCGATCCGTGAGGGCCCGCCTCGCCCTGGCCCTGCTGCTGGGCTGGCCGCTGCTCTGCTTTCCCGGCCTGCTCCAGGGCGAGGTGATCTCGGCCGACGACCACCTCGGCGTCCACCCCGGCTGGGCGGACCCCGAGGCGCCGAGCCCGCGGGTCGGAAACCCCCACAACTCCGATCCCGCCTTGCAGCTCATGGCCTTGCAGGGTGCCGCCGCCCGGGCCTACAGACAGGGCCACCTGCCGCTGTGGAACCCCGATCTCTACGGCGGGGCGCCCCTCCTCGCCGATGGGCAGTCGATGGCCCTGCACCCGGCCACCTTGCTGCGCGCCGCTCTGCCGGCCGACCTCGCCCAGAACCTCGTCGCCATCGGCGTCCTCCTCAGCACCACCCTCGGGGGCGCCCTGCTGGCGCGCCGGCTGCAGGCCGGCTGGGCGGGGGCCACCCTGGCCGGGCTCAGCCTGGGCCTGGGGCCCTACACCCAGGTCTGGCTGCTGCACCCCCACGCCGCCGCCTTCGCCCTGCTGCCCTGGGCCCTGCTGGCCCTCGAAGCGGCCGCCCCCGTCGGACTGGCGCTGGCCGTCGCCGGCATCGCCCTGGCCGGCCACCCCGGCACCCTGGCCCACGCCCTGCTGATCCTCGGCGGCTGGTGGCTGGCGCGCAGCCGGCGGGTCGCCGACGCCGCTGGAATTTTCGTCGGCCTGCTGCTCGCCGCCCCCGCGCTGGGCCCGATGATCGAGGCGGCGTCGGGATCGTCGACGGCAGCCTCGCGCGGCGGCAACCACCTGCCCCCACAAGCCTACCTCGACCTGCTCTGGCCGGGCGCCTTGGGCCACCCCGGGCGGGAGACCTGGCAGGGGCCGGGCGCCTGGGCCGACAGCCAGCTTCATCCCGGGCCGCTGACGCTGATCCTCGGCCTGCTGGCCCTGCGAGATCGGCGCGGGCGGGGCCTCGTCGCCGCCTGGGCGCTCTGCCTGCTCCTCGCCGGAACGGGGCTGCCCGGGCCCATCAACCACGCCCGCCTGGGCGAGATCGGCGTGCTCTTCGTGGCCCTGGCGGCTGGGCTCGGCCTGCGGCGCAGCCCCGAGAAGGCGCATCTGCCCGTGGTGATCGCCGCCCTCGCCTGCGGACTGTGGATGCGGCGCGACGATCAGCAGACCCTGCCCGCCGCGGCCCACGATCCGCCGCCCTCGGCGAGCGCCGCCGCCCTGGTCGCCGCCGCGCTGGATCGGCCGATCCTCGCCCTGGACTGGGCGGTCCAGCCGAACCTGGGCAGCCGGGTGGGGCTGCGCGATCTGCGCGGCTACGACCTGCCGATCTCGGCGCAGACCCAGCGCATGTTGGCCGCCTGCCGGCCCCAGCCCCAGGCCCCCTGGTACCCGATCGCGGCGCTGCCGCCGCGGGGCCTGCTGCGTCTCTTCGCCGTTCCCCTGGTGGTGGTTCACGCCGAGAAGCCGCTCCCCGCCGGCCTCACCGCCCTGCCCCTGCCCGAGGAGGGCCTCAAGGCGGCCTGGATCGACGCCGCCGCGCCGCAAGCCTGGCTGGCCTTCACGGCCGTCCCCGTGCGCAGCCCCGAGGAGGCCCTGCGGCGCGTGCTCGCCGACCCCGGCGTGGCCGACCATCCGCCGGTGGAGGGTCTGACCGCAGCCCTCACGGATCCGCGGCCGGCCCTGGCCCTCTCCCTCGTGGAAGACGGGCCCAATGCGCTCCGGGTCACCGTCGATCCGCCCGCTCCGGCCCTGCTCGTCGTGGCCGCCGCCCACGCCCCGGGCGGGGTCGCCGAGGTCGATGGCGCGCCCCGCCCCGTGCTGCGGGTCGGCGGCCTCGTTCGAGGCGTACAGGTCGAGCCGGGCGACCGCGAGGTGCGCCTCGTCTACGCGCCCACCGGCTGGACCTGGGGGCTCTACGCCGGCGGGGTCGGCGGGATCGGCCTTTTCGGACTCAGTCTGTGGGCGTGGCTTCTTCGGCGGCCCAGGTCCCCGCGCGGCCATGCCGGCGCACCAGGATCAGCTCGTGGCGGCGCGGCTTGAGGCCCAGCAGGGCGCCCCACCGCCCCGGACGGGCGAGGTCGCGCAGCACCACTTTCGGCCGCAGATCCCGGTTGAGCCGGACGGTCATCGGCCGGTAGCCGGGGGCCACCACCCGGGCCGTGCTGCCCTTGCGGGTCAGGGGCACCTCGATCACCACCGGCGTCACCCCCACAGCCCGGTCGCCGATGCGAACCTCAGCGCCCGGCGGCACGGTGACGATCTCGACCGGATGCATACACGCGAGGAGGAGGGCCAGGATCATGGGGTCGCCGAGGCCCCCGACGCGCCGCCCGCGCTGCTGCGCATGAAGCGCTCGGCCTGGTAGATGCCGAACATCACCAGCAAGGGCAGCACCACGACGCCAAAGACGATGGCGCCGAGCACGCAGCCCGCCCGCCGCGGCGGGCCCTCGGCCTCCTCGCTGTTCGGGTCGACCGGGCGCGGGGGCGGCGGCTCCACCGGCATCCCCGAGAAGATGGCGGTGCGAAAGGTGGTGACGTCATCAAAGCGGTGGGGCGGCTCGGCCTGAATCGCCCGCGCCACCGCCACCGACACGCTCTCTGGCACAGAGGGCACCCGCTCGATCAGCGGCACAAAGCGCCCATCCCAAATGGCCTTCAGCAGTTGGCTGGCCCCCGATCCCTCGTAGGGCAAGCAGCCGGCCAGCAGCTCGTAGAGGATCACCCCCAACGCGAACAGATCAGCCCGCGCATCCACAGAGGCAGAGTCCGCCCATTGTTCAGGCGCCATGTAGCCCGGGGTGCCCAACTTGACCCGCGCCCGCGTGCGCCCCTCGCGCGCCTCCCCCTCGGCTAGCACCTTGGCGATGCCGAAGTCGGCGATCTTGGGCACATAGCCGTGGGGCCCCGGCTCCAGCAGGATGTTGCCCGGCTTGAGGTCGCGGTGCAGGACCTCGGCGGCGTGGGCCGCCTCCACCCCCGCACAGATCTGCGCGAAGAGCGGGCCAGCGATCTTCCAGGGCAGCGGCCCCTTCTCGCTGAGCACCGCCTCCAGGCTGCGCCCGCGAATGTACTCCATCACCAGCGCCGGCAGACCGTCCACCTGGATGATCTCGACCACAGCGACAATGTTGGGGTGCGAGAGCCGGGACTGCACCCGCCCTTCTTGAAGCAGCCGGTCGACGAGGTCGCCGCGAAGGTGCATCAGCACCTTCACCGCAAACAGTTCTTCGGTCTCGCGGTGGCGCACCTTGTAGACACGCGCCATCGCCCCCTCTCCGAGGAGCTCGATCACCTCGTAGGGGCCGAGGGTCTGACCGGGCTTGAAGGGCTCCACGAAGGGGGACTCCAGGGCCGCCGGGGTTCGCCAGCGGCCGCACCCTCCGCCCTATCCCTTTGGCCCCTGCATTTCACCCCGACGGGTTCGCAATCACCACGGCCCTCCCTCGTGACAAGCGCGGCGCGTGCGGGTAGCAGGGGGCCCCTTTTCCCGCCCTCCCGGCTCCTGGTTTGTTCGATGCCCAAGCACTTCCTCTCCCTGGCCGACCACAGCGTAGAAGAGATCCGCGATCTCCTCGACACGGCCCGCATGGTCAAGCTCAACCCCGCCTCCTTCCGCGACGCCTGCGCGGGCAAGACCCTGGCGATGATCTTCCAGAAGCCGAGCCTGCGGACCCGGGTGAGCTTTGAGACCGGCATGTACCAGTTGGGCGGCCAGGCGATCTACCTGGGGCCCAAGGACATCCAGCTCCACCGCGGGGAGAGCGTCGCCGACACCACCAAGGTGCTGAGTCGCTATGTTCACGCCATCCTGGCCCGGGTCTTCTCCCACGAAGACCTGCTGACCATGGCCTCGTGCGGCACCGTGCCGATCATCAACGGCCTCTCCGACACCCTCCACCCCTGTCAGGTGCTGGCCGATCTGCTCACCATTCAGGAGAAACTGGGCACCCTGGCTGGAAAGAAGCTCACCTACATGGGCGACGGCAACAACATGGCGCACAGCATCCTCTACGGCGGCGCCCGGATGGGCATGACTGTCGCCATCGCCCACCCCCGCGGCTACGCCCCCGACCCGGCCATCGTCACCCGGGCCCGCGAGATCGCCGCCAGCAGCGGCGGCGCCATCCACATCACCGAGGATCTCACCGAGGCGGCCACCGACGCCCACGCGGTGTACACCGACGTCTGGGCCAGCATGGGCCAGGAGGCCGAGCGCGAGGAGCGTCTGCGCCACTTCGCCGGCTTCACCGTCGACGACGCGATCATGGCCCGGGCCCGCCCCGACGCCATCTTCATGCACTGCCTGCCCGCCCACCGCGGCGAAGAAGTATCGGCCTCGGTGATCGATGGGCCTCAGTCTGTCGTCTTCGATCAGGCCGAGAACCGGCTCCATGCCCAGAAGGCCATCCTGGTCCGGCTCATCGGGCAGCGACGCTGGTAGGCCCTTCGTGGTAGGCTGAACCAGGAGGCTGCGACGATTCCCATGGCGCCGAACCCCTACCTCCCCGCTGGCCCTGATCGCGTGCGCATCTACGAGGTGTCGCCCCGCGACGGCTTGCAGAACGAGTCCACCCTGGTCAGCACCGAGACCAAGCTGGAGCTCATCCACGCGCTGATCGCCGCCGGGGTCAAGGACATCGAAGCCACCAGCTTCGTCCGCCCCTCCTGGATCCCCCAACTGGCCGACGCCGCCGATCTCGCCGTGCGGCTGCCCCGCGACACCGATGTGCGCTTCTGGGCGCTCATCCCCAACACGCGGGGGCTCGAGCGGGCCCTGGAGACCGGGCTGCGCCACGTCGCCACCTTCATGAGCGCGAGCGAGACGCACAATCAGAAAAACCTGAACCGCACCCGCCGCGAGAGCCTGGGCGCCCTGCGCGAGGTCATCGCGACGGCCAAGGCCGAGGGCATGGGCGTGCGGGCCTATCTGTCCACCGTCTTCGGCTGCCCCTACGAGGGCCCGGTCGCGCTCGGACAGATCACCCCCCTGGTGATGGAGCTGCTCGGCGCGGGGGCCGATGAGGTGGCCCTCGGCGACACCACCGGCATGGGCAATCCCCGCCTCGTCGGCGAGGTGCTCGGCGCCCTCACCGCCGCCGGCGCGCCGATCGATCGCCTCGCCCTGCACATGCACGACACCCGCGGCACGGCGCTCGCCAACCTCTACGCCGGCTGGCAAGCCGGGGTGCGCTCCTTCGACGGCAGCGTCGGCGGCGTCGGCGGCTGCCCCTACGCGCCCGGCGCCAGCGGAAACGCCGCCACCGACGACATCGTGCACATGTTTGAGGCCATGGGCTGCCACACCGGCGTCGACCTCGACGCCCTGGCCAGCAGCGGCCTGCTCCTCGCCGAGGCGCTCGGCCGCGCGCTGCCGGGCCGCTACCTGCAGTACCACGAGGGCGCCCGCGGGCGGCGCCTCCAGCGGACCGCCTAGGATGTCCACCGCCTTCCTCAAGGTCATCGCCGGGGCCCGCATGGGCCTCAACGTGCCCCTCTCCCCCGCCGACCCCCTGGTGGTGGGCCGCAAGCGCGGCGACCTCCTCCTCGATGATCCGCTGGTGAGCGGCACCCACGCCCAGTTCGTGCCCCGCGACGACGGTTGGGTGCTTCAAGACCTCGGCAGCACCAACGGCACCCTGGTCGACGGCCGCCTCATCCGCGAGGTGGTGCTGCGGCCGGGCGCCGAGATCAGCATCGGCAGCACCAAGCTGGTGCTCTTCGTGGGGGCCGTGGAGGCCGCCGACGCCCCGCCCCCGGATCGGCCGAGCCAGCTCGAGATCGCCTGGCTCCTCGACGAGGAGCTCGTCGAGCTGCCCGGAAACGGCGAGCGCACCCGCAATCCCACCGACGTGGTCGACCAGGAGCTGCGCCTGCCCCCCGGCATGAACGCCGTCGTCGAGTGTGTGGCCGGCGCCGACGCGGGCAAGGTCTTTCGCTTCACGCGCGGCAACGTCACGATGGGCCGCAAGACCGGCGAGATCCCCCTGTCAGACCTCGAAGTGTCGCGCCGCCACGCGGTGGTCGAGGTCTTCGGCCGCGACATGATCTACCTGCGCGACCTCGGCAGCA
Source organism: Alphaproteobacteria bacterium (assembly GCA_040376505.1). Taxonomy (GTDB): domain Bacteria; phylum Myxococcota_A; class UBA796; order UBA796; family UBA2385; genus JBEIQK01. The sequence goes on from JBEIQK010000023.1 coordinate 17,249, forward strand.
CCAACGGCACCTACCACAACGGCCGCAAGATCGACGCTGCCCGCCTGCACTCCGGCGACACCATCGGCGTCGGCCGCAGCGTGCTCAAGCTCCAGGTGAGCCGCAGCTCCTAGGCCCTAGCGCCGCGGCGTGGGGGGCTTGAACTTGCGCTTCTCGGCCTCGTAGCGCTTCATCATCTCCACCTGCTCGGCGGTGGGCTGCTGGTTGGCCTGCACCTGCTGCTGGGGCACCTGCTCGGGGAAGAAGTGGTACCAGGTGGGCGCGAAGGCGTGGACATCGGGCGCTTTGCCGTTGCGCACCGCCACGTCCATCTGCTTCAGCGGCTCGCTGCTGGGCGCCGCCACCACCCCCTTGGCGAGGAGCTGCAGCGCCTTGTCGCGCTTGCCGGCCTCCAGGGCCAGCCAGACGGCGAGCCCCCAGTAAACGCCCTCCTTGCTGGCCACCCCCTCCAGCTTCTCCATCCGGGCCACGGCGCCGTCTTTGTTGCCCTCGCGAAAGTCGATGCAAGACAACATCGCGTGGCTCTGCCAGTTGCGGCTCCAGGCCTTCTCCAGGTGCGGGCGGGCGTTCGTGTACTTCTGCTCCATGTAGTCGAGCGCCCCCAGTTGGGCGTGGAGCTGCTCGGCCACAAGATACTGCCACTTCGCCAGCGGAAAGCCGGCCGCCATGATGTCGCGGGTCTTCTGCAGCTTCTCGGTGCGCAGCGCTAGCAGCCGGTTGTACTCGGCGAGGCTGGTGGGCGGCGCCATCGTCTGGAAGACCTTCATCTCGTCGTTGGCGCGCCCCATGATGGCCTCAAGCTGCGCCAGCGACTTTCGGGCCAGGTACATGTAGGCCGCGATGAAGGTGACCACGGCCGGCAGGATGCCCGCGACCAGGCTGCCCGCGAGGCCGTAGCCAACCAGCAAGGCACCGAGGGAGAGGCCGATGGCGATGAGGAGGTTGTACATGGCGGGGCAGCTCGACCAAAAAGAAGGCCGAGGTTGCTAACCCCGCTGGCCAGCCCGGCCCACCCGCCGCCTCAGCCGGACTGCCGCTCGCCGCGGAGCTGGCCATCGGGGATGTCGATGGTGCCGGAGAGATCGCCCCAGGTCCAGGTGTCGGCGTAGGTGGTGGTGCCATCCAGCCGCTCGCCGCTCCAGAGCAGCTCGCCCGACCAGGTGAAGGTGTGCACGCTGCCCACCTCGCTGGTCCAGACCCCGCTCATCTCCAGCACCAGCAGGTTGCAGCCCTCTTCGGCCTCGGCGGCCTCGGCGAGAAATCGCTGGCCCTCGATCTCCACGGCGTAGGCCGCGGCGTTTGGCGTGTACTGCAGGGCCCACTCGCCCTCGCCATTGGCCAGGATGCCGCCCAGCAGCGCCGCCTGATCGGGGGGCTCGGGGGGTAGGCCCGTCGCGGCCCAGTCTTCTGAAGCCGCGTTGCTGAAGACCGTGTAGGCGCCGTTGACCCGCCCCGGGTCGTCACAGTCGGGGTTGCACCCCATCGCGAGCAGGCCGGCCAGTGCTATGCCTGGCGAACAGCGGAGGACGGCGGCGGTCATGGAGCGCTCCTTCGGGGGCCGCCCCATAACACCCTGCCCCCGTTGACAGGCAGGGCCGCGCTGCCTACAAGCGCCCGCCTGATCCCTCGCGCGTGTGCGCTGTGAGGTGCCTTGTGGCCATCGACCTTCGTTGCTTCACCTACATCGACATCCTCCAGCCCCAGACCGCCGGCTTCATCGCCACGGTCAGCCAGGGCTACGCCCCGCGGCAGGGCCAGGCCAGCCTCTTCATCGAGGTTGCCCCGGGCATGGACATCAACATCGTGACCGACATCGCGCTCAAGCAGACCTCCTGCACGCCCGGCATGCAGATCGTCGAGCGCCAGTTCGGCTGCCTTGAGCTGCACTCCTACGATCAGGGCCAGGTGCGGGCCGCCGGCGAGGCCATCCTCGACGCGCTCTCGCTCAAGGAGACCGATCGGCTGCGCCCCCGCGTCGTCAGCGCCCAGACCATCACCGGGGTGACCGGCTACCACGCCCAGATCACCAACCGGATGCGGCACGGCAACTTCTTGAACGAGAACCAGACGCTGTGGGTCTTGGAGACCCACCCGGCCGGCTACGCGCTCATCGCCACCAACGAGGCCGAGAAGGCCGCCAAGATCGATGTGCTCGAGGTGCTCTCCTTCGGCGCCTTCGGCCGCGTCTACCTGGGCGGCGACGAGGAGAACATCGCGGAGGCCGCCAAGGCCGCGATGGCGGCCCTCTCCGACATCACGGGCCGCGAGAACGCCGGCCCCGGCGCCGTCTTCTACTAGGAGCCCCCCATGGATGCCAGCACCGTCACCCTCTGCGCGGCGCTGCGCAGCCCGATCGGCAAGTTCGGCGGCGCCCTGTCCGACATTCGCCCCGACGACCTCGCCGCCCAGGTCCTGGCCGCGGTGGTCGCCCAAAGCGGCGTCGATCCCGCGCTGATCGACGAGGTCTACCTGGGCTGCGCCAACCAGGCCGGCGAAGACAACCGCAACGTCGCCCGCATGGCCCTGCTCCTCGCCGGGCTGCCCCAAAGCGTGCCCGGCGTCACGGTCAACCGCCTCTGCGCCAGCGGGCTCGAGGCCATCAACCAGGCGAGCCGGGCTGGCCGCTGCGGCGACGGCGGGCTCTTTCTGGCCGGCGGCGTCGAGTCGATGAGCCGGGCCCCCTATGTGCTCCCCCGCGGCAACACCGCGCCGAAGATGGGCAATTTCACCGCATTCGACACCAGTCTGGGCTGGCGCTTTCCGAACCCGAAGATGGAGGCGCTCTTCCCCCTCGACGCCATGGGGGTCACCGCCGAGAACATCGTGCGCGACATGGGCATCAGCCGGGCCGACCAGGACGCCTTCGCCGTCGAGAGCCATGCCCGCGCCGTCGCCGCCCAGGACAGCGGCGCCTTCGCCGCCGAGCTGCTCCCCATCGCCGTGGGCAGCGGAAAGACCGCCGCCACCGTCGCCATCGACGAGCAGCCCCGCCGCGACTGCACGATGGCGGCCCTCTCCAAGCTCAAGCCCGCCTTTGTGAAGGATGGCAGCGTCACCGCCGGCAATTCGTCCACCTTGAACGATGGCGCCGCCGCCCTGCTGCTGGCCCGGGCCGACACCGCCGCCCGCCTCGGCTTGAAGCCGCTGGGCCGCATCGTCGCCTGCGCCTCGGCCGGCACCGACCCCACCCGCATGGGCCTCGGGCCGGTCCCCGCCACCCACAAGGCCCTCGCCCTCGCCGGCCTGCGCATCGAGGACATCGACCTCATCGAGCTCAACGAGGCCTTTGCCGCCCAGGCCTTGGGCGTGGTGCGCACGCTCGGCCTCGATCTGGCCAAGGTCAACGTAAACGGCGGCGCCATCGCGCTCGGCCACCCGCTGGGCTGCTCGGGCGCCCGCATCCTCACCACCCTGCTCCACGCCCTGCGGGCCCGCGGCCTGCGCTACGGCATGGCCTCCCTCTGCGTGGGGGTCGGCCAGGGCGTCACCACCATCATCGAGGCCACCCCATGAGCAGCCCCTTCTCCCGTCTCTGTGTCATCGGCGCCGGCACCATGGGCCATGGAATCGCCCATGTCTCGGCCCTCGCAGGCCTCGACGTGATCCTCTACGACCTCGACGAGGCACGCGTCTCCGCGGGTCTGTCCAAGGTCAAGAAGAACCTCGACAATGGCGTGGCCAAGGGCAAGGTCAGCGCCGAAGACCGCGACGCCGCGCTCTCCCGCCTGCGCGGCAGCGTCGATCTGGCCGAGGCCGTCGCCGGGGCCGGGCTGATCATCGAGGCCATCCCCGAGCGCATCGAGCTCAAGCAGCAGCTCTTCGCCCGCCTCGCCCCCCTGGTGGCCGAAGACGCCGTGCTGGCCACCAACACCTCCTCGCTCTCCATCGCCCAGATCGCCGCTGCGGCGCCGAACCCGAGCCGGGTGATCGGGCTGCACTTCTTCAACCCGGTCTTCATCATGAGCCTGCTGGAGATCGTGGTGCACAAAGGCACCGATCCCGCCGTGCTCGACGCCTGCCGGGCCTATGGGGCCGCCATCGGCAAGGACTGCATCACGGTGCAGGACAGCCCGGGCTTCGCCACCAGTCGCCTCGGCGTCCTGCTCGGCATGGAGACCATCCGCATGGTGCAAGAAGGCGTGGCCAGCCCCGAAGACATCG
>JBEIQK010000220.1:0-8814 GCA_040376505.1 Alphaproteobacteria bacterium
CACCTTTTCGGCGACCTCCACCACATCCTTGCGGCAGAGCTCCAGCTCGGCGGGGATGCCTACCAGCGGGATCATGATCTCGGCCAGCACGTGCACGCCCTCGCGGGTGACCTGGGCGGCGGCCTCGAAGATGGCGCGGGTCTGGGTGCGGTAGATCTCCGGCGAGGTGACCCCGAGGCGGCAGCCGCGGTGGCCGAGCATCGGGTTGATCTCGTGGAGCTGGCGCAGGCGCTCGCTCAAGACGTCGGTGCGGATGCCGAGATCGGTGGCCACGGCGGCGATGTCTTCGGGGCGCTCGGGCAGGAACTCGTGCAGGGGCGGGTCGAGGAGGCGAATGGTGACCGGCAGGCCGTCCATCGCCCGGAAGATCTGCACGAAGTCTTCGCGCTGGATGGGCAGCACCTTGGCGAGGGCCCGGCTGCGGCTGCGGTCGTCCTCGGCGACGATCATCTGGCGCATCGCCCGCAGGGCCTCGGGGTGGAAGAACATGTGCTCGGTGCGGCACAGGCCGATGCCCACCGCGCCGAGCGAGCGGGCCCGGGCGGCGTCGGGGCCGTTGTCGGCGTTGGCGCGCACCTTGAGGCGGGCCCGCTGATCGGCCCAGGTGAGCAGGGTGGCCATCGCGCCCGAGTCGGTGGGCGGGGCAAGGGTTGGCACCTTGCCCTCCATCACCTCGCCGCTGGCGCCGTCGATGGTGATCCAGTCGAGGCGCTTCACCACGGTGTCGCCGGCGTAGAAGAGCTGGCGGGCGTAGTCGACGGTGATCTCGGTGCAGCCGACCACGCAGGGCCGGCCCATGCCCCGGGCGACGACGGCGGCGTGGCTGGTCTGGCCGCCGCGGCTGGTGAGGATGCCCTGGGCCACGGTCATGCCCTGGATGTCTTCGGGGCTGGTCTCGTTGCGCACGAGGATGACGGGCTCGCCGCGATCGACGAGGGCCTGGGCGTCGTCGGAGTGGAAGACCACCCGCCCGCAGGCCGCCCCGGGGCTCGCGTCGAGGCCCTTGGCGATGACCTTCTTCGGCGCGTCGGGGTCGAGGACCGGGCGCAGCACCATCTCCAGGGTGTTGGGCTTGATGCGGCCGAGCGCCTCGTCGATGGTGATGAGGCCCTCGTTCACCATGTCGACGGCGATCTGCACGGCCGCACCCGGCGTGCGCTTGCCGGAGCGGGTTTGCAGCAGGTAGAGCGCGCCATCCTCGATGGTGAACTCGATGTCCTGCATGTCGCGGAAGTGCGACTCCAGCTTCTTCTGCACGTCGAAGAGCTGGGCGTAGGCGACGGGCAGGGTCTCGGCCAGGGTGATGCCGGCCCCCTTGCCGCCGTCGTGGTTGAGCGGGCCGGGGGTGTGGGTGCCGCTGACCACGTCTTCGCCCTGGGCATTGGGCAGCCACTCGCCGAAGAAGACCTTGGCGCCGGTCTTCGGGTCGCGGGTGAAGGCCACCCCGGTGGCCGAGGTGTTGCCCATGTTGCCGAAGACCATCGCCTGCACGTTGACGGCGGTGCCGAGGTCATCGGGGAGGTTGTTGGACTTGCGGTAGTAGCGGGCCCGCTGGGTGTTGAAGCTCTTGAAGACCGCGTTGATGGCGAGCCGGAGCTGCTCTTCGGGGTCTTCGGGGAAGCTGCCCCAGGCGTCGTTGACAACGCCCTTGAGCTCGCGCACCAGGGTGGCCAGCTCGGCGGCGCTGAGCTGGGTCTCCTCGCGGCGGCCGCGCACCCGGTCGGTGACCCGGGCGAAGCGGGTGTAGTGGATGTTGAGCACCACATCGCCGAACATCGTGATGAAGCGGCGGTAGCTGTCCCAGGCGAACCAGGGGTTGCCGCTCTTGGCGGCCAGGGCCTCCACCGTCACGTCGTTCAAGCCGAGGTTCAGCACGGTGTCCATCATGCCGGGCATCGAGACGGGGGCCCCGCTGCGGACGCTGAAGAGCAGCGGGTTCTCGCGGCCGCCGAACTGCTTTGCGGTGAGCTGCTCGACGCCGCGCACGCCGGCCGCCACCTGCTCGGGGAGGACCTCGGGCCAGGACTCGGCGTTTTGGAAGAAGTGCCGGCAGGCCGCCGTGGAGATCGTAAAGCCCGGGGGCACCGGCAGTCCGAGCTGGGTCATCTCGGCGAGGCCGGCGCCTTTGCCGCCGAGCACGTCCTTCATCTTGCCGTCGCCTTCGGCGATGCCGCCGCCGAAGGGGTACACGAACCGGAGGGTCTCGCTCATCAGATCTCCACAAGGCGCGGGCTGGGTAACCGGTCCAACCGGGCGGCGACCGGCCACGGCGCCGGTGCCCTAGAGGCTGCCGAGGGCCCCCCAGGCGGCCCGGCGCCCCGAGTAGATCACGGCGCTGAGCGAGCCGGTGAAGCCGTGGCCCGTGGGGCCCACGAGGCCGCCGCCAGCCATGCCCGACACCTCGCCGGCAGCGTAGAGGCCGGCGATGGGCTCGCCGTTCTCGCGCAGGGCCTGGCCACTCAGGTTGACCCAGACCCCGCCGAAGGCTTTGGCCAGGGTGGGGGCGACCTGCACGGCGAGGAAGGGGGGCTCGCCGGTGAGCGCGGCGCGCACGGCCTCTTCGTCGAGGCCGGTGGCGAGGGCCAGGGCGGCGGCGCTGTCGTGTTGGTGCAGGGTCGGCAATCCGGCCGACAGCGCCGCGCTCAGGGTGGGCATCGCGGCCTCGCCGGGCATCGCCATCGGATCGGAGAAGGCGGTGCGGCCGAGCGTCGAGCCTTCGAGGAGGGCCCAGGCGCCGCCGGCCTCCACGACGAGGTCGCCGGCGTCAAAGCCGGGGTAGCCCTCGGGGGTCAGCACGAGGCTGTTCTGGCCGAGCCAGGTGCCCTGGTACAGAGTGCTCACCTGCACCTCTTCGACGCTGTCGGCCTCGCGGGGGTCGGCGGTGCCATGGGCGTAGATGCCGATGGCGCCCATGTTGTTGAGGTGGGCCCCCGCGGCGCGGGCGAGGTGATGGCCGTCGCCGGTGGCGTCGGGCCAGCTCGCCTGCCACATCATGACCCCGCGCAGATCGGGGCGGGCGAGGTCGACCAGCTCGGGATCGCGCTGAAAGCCGCCGGTGGCGAGGAGCACGGCCTTGGCGCGCAGCTCGCCCTCGGGGGTGTCGACCCCCACCACGGTGAAGCCCTCCACCAGCAGGCCCGTGACCGGGGTGCGGGGGCGCAGGCGCTCCATCGGCAGGCCGGACTTGAGGGCGGTGCGCAGGGCGTCGCCGTCGCCCTCGATCGAATGGCCGCGCGGCCGGCTGCCGACGTCGGGGTTGGTGGTGGAGAGATCGAAGCGCAGGCCCAGGGCAGAGAGCCAGGTGTAGACCTCGTCGATCTGATCTTCGGCCCAGGCGATCGTCCAGGCATTGGGCTCCACGGGCCACTCTTCGAGCAGTTGGGCGGCGCCATCGGTGATGCCGGCGTCGCGCTGCTCGGGGGTGCCGGCGAAGAAGAGCAGGGGGCCGATGCTGCGGTGGCGCAGGGCCCCGCCGACCTCTTCGGCGGCCTCCAGCAGCAGCCAGTCGACGCTGGCGGCCTCGGCCTCTCGTGCGGCGGCGAGGCCGGCCGGGCCGCCACCAACGATGATCAGCTCGGCCTCGACGCTGGACCCTTCGGCGGGCAGGGTGCGACCGTCTACGGTGAGCACCACGCCGCCGGGCTGCGGGATGGAGGGCTCTGGGCTGGCGGTGGAACCCTCCACGGTGAGGAGCTCGATCGGGACGGAGCCCTCGGGGCGGAGGCCGCCGGGCCCCGCGTCGGGAGCGCGACATCCGAAGAGCAGCAGCAGCGAGGCGCGACACATGGGCCGAGTGTACCGCAGGGGCCGGCGCGGCGGTCGCGGGCTACACGGCCAGATGATCACCTGCTCGACCTGCCTGCGCCCCCAGGTCATCTGTGTCTGCGACCGGATGACCCCGATCCCCACCGCCACCCGCCTCCTGCTGCTGCAACACCCCCAGGAGCCCGATGTGGCGCTCGGCACCGCGCCGATCCTGCTGGGCATGTTGCCGAACGCGACCCTGCGGGTGGGCCTCTCCTGGGCCAGCCTGGGCCACGCCCTGGGCGAGGAGGGCATCGATCCGCGGCGCTGGGGCGTGCTCTACCCGGCGAGCCTGCCGCGGGAGCTCTTCCCCAATGAGGAGACGATGCCCCACCTTGTCCTCGATCCAAAAGGCCAGATGATGCGCGAGAAGCTCGACGGCATCGTGCTCCTCGACGGCACCTGGAGCCAGGCCAAGGCCATGTGGTGGCGCAACGCCTGGATGCTCAAGCTCTCGCGCCTGCTCATCCACCCCACCGAGGCCCCCATCTACGGCAAGCTCCGCCGCGAGCCGCGCAAGGGCGCTGTCTCCACCCTGGAGGCCGCCGGCCTCGCGCTGGTCGCCAATGGCGAGCCCCCCGAGACCAAGGCGCAGCTCTACCGGGTGATGCGGACGATGGTGCAGCGGGCCCGCGACAATGTCGAGGCCATCGGGTGGACGGTGGGCAGTTAGCCTCGGGGTGGAGGCCGATTCGCCATGCCCACCCTGGAGATCCTGTCCCCTGGCCTGATCTGGGTGATTCACGAGCTGCTCGATCCCGCCGACTGCGCCGCGCTCATCGCCAGCGCCGAGGCCGATGGCTTCGCCGAGGCGCCGGTGACCACCTCGCGCGGCCCGGTCATGGACAAAGGCTACCGCGACAACACCCGGGTCATGCGCGACGAGCCGGCGCTGGTCGCCGCGCTCTGGCCGCGGGTGGCGCCCTTCGTCGCCCAGATGGGCCTCCGTCTGCCGGCGGTGGGCCTGAATGAACGGATTCGCTACTACCGCTACGATCCCGGGCACTTCTTCGCCCCCCACGGCGACGGCGCCTTCGTGCGAGATGCCCGGGAGCGTAGCCTGCTCACCTTTATGATCTACCTGAACGATGATTTTGTCGGCGGCGAGACGGCCTTCCCGCCCTCGCTCAAGGTGCGCCCCGAGACGGGCAAGGCGCTCCTCTTCCGCCATCCGCTCACCCACGAGGGCTGCGTCGTCCGCGCTGGCCGCAAGTACGCCCTGCGCTCCGATGTGATGTTCCGCCTCCAAGATTAGCGGGTCACTGTCCAGTCACCAAGATCAACCGTGGGTTGAGGATCCTGCAGCATGGTGGCCTCAACATGGCCCCCGGCAGCAGGAATGTCAACCCACGGTTGAGGAGGCTGCTATCCCTCGCTCGACAGCCGGCTCCAGTCGGCGATGCGGCCGAAGCTGGCGGCGATGGCCTTGAGCAGACCCAGGCGGTTGTTGCGCACCGCCAGGTCTTCGGCCATCACCATCACCTCGGTGAAGAGGCGGTCGATCGGCGCCTGGAGCGTGGACAGATCGGCCAGGGCGCCGGCGTAGTCGAGGGCCTCGGCCTTGGCCAGGGCACCCGCCTCGACTGCAGCAAAGGCGGCAGCCAGCGACTGCTCGGCGGGCTCGCCCAGCGCGTCGGGCGCGAAGGCCACGCTGTCGTGCTCCTTGGTGATGTTCATCAGTCGCTTGAAGGTGGTCTTCAGTCGCCCGAAGTCCGCCCCCTTGGACAGGGCCGTCATCGCCACGGCCCGGGCCTTGATGGCCACCACATCGTCGTCGCCGCTGGCCATAACGGCCTCGACGAGGTCGGTGGCGTGCTCCTCGCAGAGCAGGGCCCGCAGGCGGGTGAGCACGAAGGGCACGGGCTCCTTGTTTTCTCCAAAGAGAGCGCCCAGGGAGACACGAACCCCCTGGCTCCACAGCAAGGTGACCAGACCCACCGCGTTGCGCCGCAGGCCGAGCGGGTCGGCGTTGCCCTGGGGCCGGTGGCCCAGGAAGAAGTAGCGATCGAGGTTGTCGAGGCGGTCGGCCAGGGCCAGGGTGGCGCCCAGCGCGGTGGTGGGCAGGGCGTCGCCGGAGAAGCGCGGCTGGTAGTGCTCCTCAATGGCGAGGGCCACGCCGGCGTCTTCGCCGTCGAAGCCCGCGAGGAGCCGGCCCACATGGCCCTGCAGCTCGGGGAACTCGCCCACCATCGTGGTGCCCAGATCGGCCTTGCAGAGGAGGCCGGCCCGGTGCGCCTGATCGGCCTCGGCGCCAAAGACCGCCGCCAGGCCCGCGGCCCGGTCTGCGAGCCGCGCCGCCTTGTCGGCCATCGTGCCGCCGTTGCGGATCCACTGGCGCTGCACCAGCTTGTCGGCGTGGGCGTCGAGGCGCTTCTTGCGGTCTTCGGCGTAGAAGAAGCGCGCGTCGTAGAAGCGGGCCGCCAGCACGCGGCTGTTGCCGGTGGAGATGGTGGCGCCGGCCTCGGGATCGGAGACGGCGTAGGGGTGGTTGGTGACCACCAGCAGGGTGTTGCGCAGGGCCCCTTCGGTCACCAGCGGGAAGACGCGCTGGTGCACGCTCATCGCCTCCACCAGCAGCCGCGGCGGCAGGTCGAGGAGGCTGGCCTCAAAGCTGGCCGGGATGGTGACCGGCCACTCGACGAGGTTGGTGACCTGATCGATCAGCGCCTCATCGGCCTGAACGGTGGCGCCTTCGGCCGCGGCGGCGGCCTGGAGCTGCGCCACGATGCGGGCCCGGCGCAGGGCGAGGTCGGGCTCGACGTGGTGGGCCCGGAGCTGGAGGAGCCAGTCGGCGCTGCCCTTCACGGTGAGCGGCCCGGGGGTGAGGCGGTGGCCCAGGGTGGTGTCGCCGGTGGCGATGCCGGCCACCGTGGCGGGGATGACGGCCCCATCGAACAAGGCGATGATACTGTGCAGCGGCCGACCCCAGCGGGTGCGGCCCGAGCCCCAACGCATCGACTTGGGGAAGGCGAGGCCGAGGATGGCCCCTTCGAGGCCGGCGGCCACGAGGTCGGCGGTGCGCTCGCCCCCGCTCTTCACCTTGGCGGCGATGACCTTGCCCTTGGGCCCCTCCACCGTGACGAGCTCCTCGACCGGCACGCCCTTGCCCTTGGCGAAGCCGACGGCGACCGGCGTGGGCACGCCCTCCTTGTAGGCGGCGGCGACGGCCGGGCCGGTGATGAGCTGCTCGGTGGCAGGCTTGCCTTCGGCCACATCGGCGATGGCGACGGCGAGGCGGCGCGGCGTAGCCCAGGTGGTGACGGCGCCGAAGGAGACCCCTTTGAGCAGGCCGGTAATCGCCTTGGCGAGGCCCTCAATGGCCGGGCCGACGAAGCGGGCGGGCAGCTCTTCGCTGCGGACCTCGATGAAGAGCTCGCTCATGACTTCACCTCCACCGCGGGCAGACCCTGCCAGACGCGGGCACACATCAGCGCCAGGGCGCGGACCCGCCCGATGTAGCGGGCGCGCTCGGCCACCGAGATGGCGCCGCGGGCATCGAGCAGATTGAAGAAGTGGCTGGCGTGGATGCACTGGTCGTAGGCGGGCAGGGGCAGGCCGGCGGTGGCGAGGCGCTCGCTCTCGGCCTGGGCCATGTCAAACTGCTTGAACAGAAGCTCGGCGTTGCTCTGCTCGAAGTTGAAGGTGGACTGCTCCACCTCATTGCGGTGGTAGACGTCGCGGTAGGTGATGCCCGGCACCCAGACCAGATCGTAGACGCTGTCTACGCCCTGGAGGTACATGGCCAGTCGCTCCAGGCCGTAGGTGAGCTCGACGCTGATGGGGTCGAGCTCAAAGCCGCCGCACTGCTGGAAGTAGGTGTACTGGGTCACCTCCATCCCATCGAGCCAGACCTCCCAACCGAGCCCCCAGGCCCCGAGCGTGGGCGACTCCCAGTCGTCTTCGACGAAGCGCAGATCGTGCTTCTTGAGGTCGACGCCCAGGGCTTCGAGCGAGCCGATGTACAGATCCTGAATGTTCTGCGGGCTCGGCTTGATGATCACCTGGAACTGGTAGTAGTGCCCCAGGCGATTGGGGTTGTCGCCGTAGCGCGCGTCGGCCGGCCGGCGGCAGGGCTGCACATAGCAGGCCCGCCAGGGCTTGGGCCCGATGGAGCGGAGGAAGGTGGCGGGGTGGAAGGTGCCCGCCCCCATCTCCAGGTCGAGGGGCTGCAGCACCGCGCAGCCCTGGGCGCCCCAGTAGCGCTGGAGCGTGAGGATGAGGTCCTGGAAGGTCATGGTGTCCTTGCGGCGGCGCCAAGATCAGGGGGCCGCGGGGGGCCTACAGATAATCTTCGTCTTCGGCCTCGGCCACGGCAGGCCCGGGCGGGCGCACCCCGGACTCCCGCGCCGACTTCACCATGGGGTCGAGCCAGGTCTTGGCGGCCCAGGCCGCCACCGGCAGGCCGACGAGGCAGCAGCCCGGCACCAGGGCGACGTAGGCCATGCTGTACCAGGGCAGCACCCGGCCGCCCCAGCGGCGGTAGAGGGCGGCGCCGTAGAGCGAAAGCGCGCCGGTGATCAGCAGGCCAAAGCCCATCCCAAGGCTGAAGGCCAGGGCGAGGTTGTTGCCCCGAAAGGTGGTGAGGATCGACAGGGCGTTGGCCATCCAGAGCAGGCCCTGGCCCATCGAGAAGCCGGTCATCACCATCAGCGCGATGCCCGGCTTCGAGAGGCGGGCCTTGGCCTGGATGCTCACCTCTTCTTGCGGGGTCATCGCCTGCGGGCCGCCGAGCAGGCTGGCGTTTCGCGCCGCCGCCGCCCGCGCCGCCGCGGAGACGTAGGTGGGGTCGCCGCCGCCCTTGCCCAGCGAGGCGATCGGCCCCGTGATCGCCGAAGCCGGCACGGCGGCGCGCGGCGGCAGGATCGGGCCGGCTGGGCCGTCCAGCCACCAGCCCTCCTGGGGGCCCAGGTGCAGCGGCCGGTTGGCCATCATCCGCTCGCGCAGGAAGTTGGCCAGGGGGGCCGAGCAGGGCTCGCCACCCACCGAGGGGATGCCCACACGCTGGGCCCA
>JBEIQK010000722.1:0-3382 GCA_040376505.1 Alphaproteobacteria bacterium
CCCTCGGCCTGGGCTTGGAGCTGCGCGAAGGCGAGGCGGGCGGCCTCGACCTCGCCGAGGAGCAGCCGGGCGCCGATCAGCCCGTCGAGGGCGATGGCGGCGAGGCTGGCGATGGGCCCCTGAGCGAGGAGGTCGGCGTAGGCCTCGGCGCTGGCCGCGGCCTGCCCGGCGTCGAGGAGGCTGGCGGCGCGCTCGGCCTGGGCGAGCTGGATGCGCGACGTGGCCCCCGGATCGCCGCGCCGCAGCAGGGCGATCGCCTCCTCCTGGGCGACGAGGGCCTCGGCGGGCCGATCGTCGCGGCGCAGGGCGCTGCCGGCCAGGGTGGCGGCCTGGGCGGCCGTGTCCAACATCCCGCGCAGGCGGGCCGCGTCGGTGAGGGCGCGAAAGTGAAGGGCGGCTTCGGCGTGGCGGCCGCCGTTGGCGGCGCGCTGGGCCGCCTCGGAGAGGGCTTCGAGGTCATCGTGGGTGGGAGCGGACATCCAGACACGGTACCATGGGCCGATGCGCCATCCTGCCAACTCCTGGGCGGTCGCCGTCCCCGTCGCCGCGGCGCTGGCGATCGGGTTGGGCGCCACGGCCCTCTTCGATCCGGCCTCGGCGGGGGTCGCCGTCGTGGCCCTCCTGGAGCCCTTCCTGCTCGCGGCGGGCCTCTTTGGCTTCGTGGCCTGCCTGCTGTCTGGCGCGCGGGCGATCGCCGGGGGGCTCGGTGTGGGGCTGCTCCTCGGCTTCCTGGCCCTCCACAATCCGGGCCGGCTGCGCCTCGCCGAGGCTGAGCTGCCGGGCTGGTCCAACCAGCTCCGCGACTGCGCCCTGGTGGCCTCCAGCCAGCCCCAGCCCTTCCGCCTGCTCTGGTGGCAGGTCGACGGCAGCCCCTCGCCCTCGGCCCTCTTCACCCTGCTCGACGCGAGGCCCGATGTGGTCGTGCTCGACGGCCTCTCCGACCCCAAGCTGCTCGACGCCCTGGGCGCCGAGCTGCCGGGGGAGACGCTGTGGCTCACCGACGAGGAGCCTGGCGGCCCGATGGGGGTGGCGGTGCGGGGCTCCTTCCAGTATTGCGGCGGCGAGACTGACCGCTGGCACCTCGATCTGCCGGGGGGCCACGCCGGCGCCGTGATGCTGCTGCCGCAGATCGAACAGCGCGGCCTGCTGCCCCTGGTGCTGGTGCATGGCCCGCGCAGCCCGCTCGATGGCGGCAGCCGGCGCTTCGCCAGCGACACCCGCGATGCCATCGCCGCTCTGCGCGCCCTCACCTTGCAATTGGGCCCGCGCGGCCTGCTCATCCTCGGTGATCTGCGCGCTCCGCAGCCCTTCCTCGACGGCGCCATGGAGCCGGTGGGCCTCACCGAGGTGAGCCTGCCGCCAAGCTGGCCGATGGTGGTGGGGCCCCTGCCCGGCCTGCCCCTGGTCCCCGAGGCCCGCCTTTGGCGCGGCGAGGGCTGGGTGGTCCGCTCGGTGGAGCGGATGGCCTCGGGCGACGCCGCCAGCGCGCCCCTGCTGATGGAGCTGAGCCCGCGCTAAAAGCGGCCCGTCAGGCCGATCTGCTGCGGGCCCACCACCAGCGCGGTGTCGTGGACAAAGAAGGAGCCGCCCAGCGCCCCCGCCCCGCCGACCAGCAGGCCGACGGTGGCCCAGCGCGAGGTGTTGAAGCGGGCCAGCAGCGCGTCGGCCTCGGCGGCGGTGACCGAGGCGGGATCACCCTGGGCCTCGCTGATCGCGGCGAAGGCCGGGTTCACCACCAGGAAGTTCACCGCGGCCCCGCCCACCAGCAGCGTGGCGCCGCCGATCTGCAGGCCCCGGCGCACGGGGTCGCCGCCCTGCCGCGGGGCCGGCTCGGCCTTGGCCACCGCGGGCTCCGGCCTGGCCGGCTCGGCCTTGGGGGGATCGGCCTTGGGGGGCTCGGGCGCCGGGGCCTCACCAAAGGCCGGGCCGAGGTCGCCCCACTCATCTTCGTTGGCGGCCACGGCGGGCGCGGCGTTGACGTCGATGCCGCCGGGGCAGAGCTTGAGCCAGCGCGGGTCTTTGGCGAAGGTGGTCCAGGTGCCGGCCACGGTGCCATCGTCGCAGGTGATCTGGGCGAGGTGCTTGCCCTCCAAGGCCTGGGCGCCGGCCTCCACCGCCACGCCATCGACGAAGAGCCGCGCCTTGCCGACCTTCTCGGGGATGGAGAGCCCCACCTTGCCGCGGCCGCGCACCTCGGTGCGCAGGGCCTCGAAGAGCGACCAGGGATCGCCGTCGTCGCCGACGATGCCCTGCTCCCACTGCAAGGTGTTGTCGAGCACCAGGGCCTGCCGCCAGTGCTCCATCACCACGCTGGGGCGGGCCTTCTGGAGGTGGGCGACCGCGCCGCGGTAGTACCAGATGCGGGCCAAGGTGCCCGGCGTCAGCACCGCCCCGGCCTCGGGGGCCTTGGACTCTGCGGCGTCGAGGGCCTTGGTGGCGGCGGCCAGATCGCGGGCCGACAGCGCCTTGGCTGCGGCGGCGACCTGATCTTCGACCGGCCCTGCCCAGGCCATGCCGGGCAACAGCAGCCCGAAGAGGGCGAGGGCTAGAGCGCCTCGCAGCCGGTGCGCGTCCATTCGGTCCCCTGCTTCACGTCGAAGGTGTAGGTGCAGGCCTGACCGGCCACGGCCTCGAAATTGACCCGGCTGGCCGTGCCGCCGACGGGGGCCACCTTGGTGCGGTACTGGCCGGCCTCGGCGCCGACCAGCTCCAGGCGGCCGCTGCCATCCCACTCGGCCTTCACCGGGCTCACCAGGCTGACCTCGGCCTTGCCGGGGGGCTGCAACAACAGCACGACCTTGCCGCGGCTGGCGTCCATCGGCGCCACCTCGATCACCCGGCCGCCGATCTCTCCCTTGGACCCGGCCTTGGCGCCGGCTTCGGGATTGGGGCCCGGGTCGCCGCTCAACACGCCGCTGAAGACCAGCGCAGCGCCGCCCCCGAGGGCGAGCAGGCCGAGACGGTCCATCACAGCGATCATCTCGCCGATGCTGCCGCCGCCGCTGGAGGCGGCCGGGGCCGCCTTGGGGGGCTCCACCGGCGCCTTGGGGGGCTCCACCGGCGCCTTGGGCGGCTCCACCGGCGCCTTGGGCGGCGGGTTGCGAACGGCGGGCGCCCGGCTCTCGATGATCGGCCGGTTGCTGGTGATCGAGGGGCCCTGGGGCCGCGGCTCGGCGGCGGGGGGCGGCGGCACGGGCTTGATGCTGATGTCGTCTTCGTCGTGGTTGCCGAACTGCACGGTCGGCGCCGAGAAGAAGGTCTCGGGCGGCAGGTTCATCACCTCGGGCGGGGGCGGCACGATGGTGGGGCCGGGGCTGCGATTGGGCTCGGGGCGCGGCGGCGCGGGGCGCGGCGTGGGGCCGCTGCGGGCGGGCTCGGCGGC
>JBEIQK010000822.1:0-2848 GCA_040376505.1 Alphaproteobacteria bacterium
CCGGCGGCACGACCTACTACCCCGACGCCGACGGCGACAGCCACGGCGACCGCAGCGGCGCCACCCGCCGCGCCTGCGAGGCCCCTGCCGGCTACGTCTCCCTGGCTGATGCCGACGACTGCGACGACAGCGACGTCACCATCAGCCCCAGCGCGGCGGAGACCTGGTACGACGGCGTGGACAGCGACTGCGGCAGCGACTCCGACTACGACGCCGACGGCGACAGCTACGACACCCTGGCCTCGGGCGGCGCCGACTGCGACGACACCGACCCCACCCTCTACCCCCGGTCCTGGTACGCCGACACCGACGGCGACGGCTGGAGCGACGGCGCCACCTCGGTGCTCTCCTGCGCCGCCCCCTCGGCCAGCTATGTCTTTTTGATCGGCGACTGCGACGAGACCCGCGACAGCGTCAACCCCGGCGAAGAAGAGCTCTGCGGCGACGGCATCGACAATGACTGCGACGGCACCGGCGCCGGCTGCGGCCTGCTCGGCGCCCTGGACACCACCGCCGCCACCGCCACCTTCGCCGGCGAGGCCGCCAACGATCACGCCGGCAACGCGATGGCCGACGTCGGAGACATCGACGGCGACGGCCTCGCTGACTTCCTCATCGCCGCCGAAGACCACGATGTCGGCGCCAGCCTGGGTGCCGGCGCCGCCTACCTCCTCACCGGCGGCATCGAGGCCAGCGCCGAGCTCGCCGACGCCACCGCCCTCTTCACCGGCGCCGCCGCCCTCGACGCCCTCGGGGCCGACCTCTGTGGCCCGGGCGACCTCGACGGCGACGGCTACCGCGACCTGCTGATCGGGGCCGACGCCACCGACGGCGTAGGCGCCGACGCCGGCTCGGTCGGGCTCTACTTTGGCCCCATCTCGGGCTCCATCGCCACCAGCGCCGCCCTGCTGATCGAGGGAGACGCCAGCGGCGATCACCTCGGCGTGGAGCTGGCCTGCGGCGCGGACCTCGACGGTGACGGCCTCGCCGACAGCCTGTTGGGCGCCCCCTACGACGACACCTACGCCACCCAGGCCGGCGCCACCTACCTCTTCAGCGGGGGCTGGACCGCGAGCGGCACCGCCAGCGAGGCAAACGCCATCCTGCGCAGCCAGACCGCCTCGGCCACCTTCGGCTCGGCCCTCGCCCTGGCCCCCGACGTCGACGGCGACGGCCTCGCCGACCTGCTCGTCGGGGCCAGCGCCCACGGCGGGTCCGGCGCGGCCTTCCTCTTCCTCTCGCCGATCGACGGCGACCGCCTCGACTCCGAGGCCGACGCCACCTTCACCGGCGAGGCCACCAGCGATCAGGCCGGCCGCGAGGTGGCGGGGGCGGGCGATCTCGACGGCGACGGCCTGGGCGATCTGCTCGTCGGGGCGCCCTACAACGACGAGAACGCCACCAGCGCCGGCTCGGCCTATGTTCTCGTGGCGCCGAGCCTGGGCAGCAGCAGCCTGGGCGACGCCCACCTGATCCTGCGCGGCGCCGATGCCGCCGGCCTCACGGGTTGGGGCCTCTCCTCGGCGGTCGACCTCGACGCCGACGGCAGCGGCGATCTCGCCTTGGGGGCGCCGGGGGTGGGCAACGCGGGGGCCGTGGGCCTGCTCTACGGGCCGATCGGCAGCGGCAGCCGCGACTGGGCCGATCTCGACGGCTGGATCACCGGCGAGCGCGCTGGCGACGCCTTCGGCCGCGGCATCACGCCCCTTGGCGATCAGAACGGCGACGGCTGGCCCGAGCTGGCGATCAGCGCTGTGCGCGGCGACACCACCGCCACCGACGCCGGCGAGGTCTGGCTCTTTGGCGGCGGCCCCGGCCTCTAGGTACAAGGGCGTTGCAGTGCTGCGGGCCCCCCCACTTCCAGGCTAAGGTGCGCGCGGAGGCATCATGCGCCGGCCCCTCACTGCCCTCTCCCGCCTCGCCCTGTGGTGCTCCCCCCTCGTCCTGGCCGCTGGCTGCGACAAGGCCGGCCCCGTGCCTGATCTCGACCTCGACATGGACGGCTTCTCCTGGTCGGAGGACTGCGACGACCTCGACGCGGCCATCCGGCCGGGCGCGGGCGAGATCTGCGATCGCATCGACAACAACTGCGATGGCTACATCGATGAGGCCGGCGCGCTGGACGCCGTCACCTGGTATGGCGACCTCGACGGTGACCTCTACGGCGACGAAGCCTACACCCGGGTGCTCTGCGACGCGCCGCAGGGCTTTGTCAACGTCGCCGGCGACTGCGACGACACCAGCCCCCAGGTGAACCCCGAAGGCGAGGAGTCCTGCAACGAGCTCGACGACGACTGCAACGGCACGGTCGACGACAACGCCAGCGACACCGAGCAGTTCTACATCGACGCCGACGGCGACAACTTCGGCGACGCCGCCGACACCACCCCCGTCGCCGCCTGCAGCCAGCCCGTGGGCTACTCGCCCAACGCCGAGGACTGCGACGACGCCGACCCCGGCATCAACCCGCTGGCCACCGAGGTCTGGTACGACGGCGTCGATCAGGACTGCGAAGGCGGCTCAGACTACGACGCCGACGCCGACGGCGACCGCGCCATCGCCTTTGGCGGCACCGACTGCGATGACACCCGGCCCTATGTGCGCCCTGGCCGCGAAGAGAAGTGCGACGGCGTCGACAACGACTGCGACGGCAGCATCGATCCCGACACCAGCACCGGCACCACGGTCTACTTCCACGACGCCGATGACGACGGCTACGGCTCGCTCACCGATACCACCCGCGCCTGCGAGCAGCCCTCCGGCTACACCGATTCCAGCCTCGCCACCGACTGCGACGACACCAACCGCAACATCTTCCCCGGCGCCACCGAGACCTGGTACGACGGCG
>JBEIQK010000452.1:0-5399 GCA_040376505.1 Alphaproteobacteria bacterium
CGGCCAGCTCGAGTCGGGCGCCCTGGCGGCCTGGGTGGGGCCGGTGGCGGCGGTCGTCTATGGCGGCGTGGGCAGCGTGATCGTCGCGGTGCTGGCTGCATTGTTGGTGCCGGCCCTGCGCGCCGCCGACGCCCTGCGCGCGCCGGAGGCCGAGGCGCCGGGCTAAGGCCGAAGCCTCGCTCGGAGTCGCCGGTGGTTTGGATCCTCCTCCTTGGCTGGTTGGACGCGGCAGGCGCCGCCGACCGTGACCCCACCGTGGTGCGCGGCGAATTGCGCGCCGAGCTGCAGGCCATCGAGTCGCTCCTCGATGACGCCGACAGCGCCGCGGTTCGCGCCGAGCTGCATCGCAAGGTCGACCGCGCCAACGCCCTGTTGGGCGAGTTGGAGCGCCAGAGCGTGGGCACCGCCCAGCCGACCCCGCTGAGCGGGCCCGGCGGCACGCCGATCTCCACTTCGGCGGTGACGCCCACGGTAACGCCGACGGCCACGACGCCGCCCGCCAAGGTCTATGGCCCCGAGCTGCCGCCCCCCCTGCCCGCCGCGGCCCCCGAGCTGCTGCGCTGCGCCCCGGCCCGGCTCGACCAGATCGCCAGCAGCCTGCGCGAGGCGCGCTTCAACTCCGAGAAGCAGGAGCGCCTCGCCGACGCCGTGAAGGGCACGTCGTTCACTGCCGAGCAGGCCACCTACCTGATGGCCCAGTTCGATTTTGGCAGCGACCAGATCGAAGCCGGGGTGCGCCTGTACCCGCACATCTCCGACCCCGAGAACTGGTTTCGCGTCTACGAGGTCTTCACCTTCAAGAACGACGCCCGCCGCCTGCGCGAGAAGGTGGGCCGCTAAGGGCCCACCCCTCCTGGCCTAGTGGGGGCTGGCCTTCGGCGCGCCCGCGCCGTGCGCGCCGGGAGCGCCCGCGCCAGCAGCGTCGGCGATCTCGATGAGCTCGATCTCAAAGACCAGGGTGCCCGCAGGCGCGCCGGGCTGGTCGTTGTAGGCCAGCTCCTTGGGGATCCAGAAGCGGGTCTTCTCGCCCACCACCATGAGCTGCACGCCCTCGGTCCAGCCGGGGATCACGCGGTTGAGCGGGAACATCGCCGGCTTGCCGCGCAGCACCGAGGAGTCGAACATCTTGCCGTCGGTGGTCCAGCCCGAGTAGTGCACCTTCACGCGGCTCTCGGCGGTGGGCTTGACGGTGCCGGTGCCGGGGGTGAGCACCTTGTAGGCGAGGCCGCTCTTGGTCTTCTGGGCGTCGGCCGGGGCCTTGGCCACGTCGGCGGGGGCCACGGGCGGGTTCTGGAAGTCCACCAGCTCCACGTCGAAGACCAGCATGCCGGCGGGCTTGCCGGGCATGTTCTTGTAGGCCAGCTCGACCGGGATCCAGAAGCGGGTCTTCTCGCCCTTGGTCATCAGCTGCAGACCCTCGGTCCAGCCGGCGATGACGCGGTTGAGCGGGAAGTTGGCGGTGCTGCCGCGCTTCACCGAGGAGTCGAACATCTTGCCGTCGGTGGTCCAGCCCGTGTAGTGCACGGTGACCATGCCCTCGGCGGTGGGCTTGTCGCCGCCGCTGCCGGGGGTGAGCACCTTGTAGGAGAGGCCGCTCGCCGTCTTCAGGGCGTCGGCGGGCGGGGCGGCCACGTCGGCGGGGGCGGGGAGGTCGGCGCCGGCCGGGGCGCTCTCGCCACCTTCGATCGGCTTGATGCCCTTGGTGTCGGGGCGCGCATCGGCGTTGGACGCGGCGGCGGCGGTGTTCTCGGTGGGGGCGGTCTCGGTCGGCTTCTGCTCACAGGCAGCGAGGGCAACCAGAACAACCAGGGCGGCGGAGCGGAGGGCGACGTGCATGGGGTCCTCGGGAAGGGGCCACGGCCTAACGCCTCACCCGGCGGGCTGGGGGCCGTGGGGCCGCACTTTCGCCAGTCCGAGCCCCAGGCGCTACGGGGGCCCCTGCCGCTCACCCTGCGCCCCGCGCGCGGAGGCCCGATGATCCTCTCCCTCGTCTGCTCCCTGGCCCTGGCCGCGCCCACCCCCGCCGAGGAGGCCGAGTCCTTCCTCACCCTCTACAATTCGATCTACCAGCGGCTCTACCGGGTCTCCTCCGAGGCGGCCTGGCAGGCCAGCACCGACGTGAGCCCCGAGCACGACGGCCTCTCCACCGGCGCCATCCAGGCCTCGGCGGCCTTTGAGGGCGACCCGGCCGTGATCGCCACCACCCAGCGCCTGTTGGAGCACCGCGCCGACCTCCGCCCCCTGCAGGTGAAGCAGCTCGAGGCCATCCGCCTCAAGGCCTCGGCCAACCCCGGCTCGCTGCCCGATGTGGTCGCCCGGCGCATCGCCGCCGACACCCACGCCGCCAGCGTGCTCAACAGCTACACCTTCTGCTTCGTCGCGCGCGCCGCCGACGGCGCCTGCCCCGACCCCAAGACCGCCAACGACGTCGACCGCGTGCTCGGCGCCAGCGTGGACCTCGCCGAGCGGGAGCGCGTCTGGGCCGCCAGCAAGGAGCTCGGCCGGCCGCTCAAGGCCGAGCTGGCCGCCCTGGTGCCCCTCCGCAACGAGCTGGCCCGCAAGATGGGCTACTCAAGCTACTTCGACCTGATGGTGGCCGACTACGGCATGAAGACCCCAGAGATGCTGGCCCTGCTCGACAGCGTGGTGGCCGACATGGACCCGCTCTACCGCTCGCTGCACCGCTGGGCCGGCCGCAACCTGGCCCGCCGCTACGGCGTGAGCGCCCCCACCGGGCCCATCCCCGCGGCCTGGCTGCCCAACCGCTGGGGCCAGGAGTGGGGCGGCCTCACCACCCTGCCCAGCCTCGACGCCGCCTTCGCCAGCTGGACCCCCCAGCGCATTGTGCAGCAGGCCGAGGCCTTCTATGTCTCGATGGGCTTCGAGTCGCTGCCGCCCAGCTTCTACGAGAAGAGCGATCTGTACCCGGTGCCCAAAGGCGAGGGCCGCCACAAGAACAGCCACGCCAGCGCCTGGCATATGGACCTGGACCGCGACGTGCGCTCGCTCATGAGCGTGGAGGCCGACGCCGGCTGGTTCTTCACCAGCCACCACGAGCTTGGCCACATCTACTACGACCTCGCCTACAGCCGCCCCGAGGTGCCGCCCATCCTGCGCGAGGGCGCCAACCGCGGCTTTCACGAGGGCATCGGCGAGCTGATCAGCCTCGCCGCCGCCCAGACGCCCTACCTGCAGCAGGTGGGCATCGTCAGCCCCAAGACCCGCATCGACCCCACCCAGGCCCTGCTCGCCGACGCGCTGGAGCGCAGCGTGGTCTTCATCCCCTGGTCGGCCGGCGTGATGACCCACTTCGAGGCCGAGCTCTACGAGAAAGACCTGCCCCCCGATCAGTGGCAGAAGCGCTGGTGGGCCCTGGTGGAGCAGTACCAGGGCATCGCCCCGCCGCCCGGCCGCGTTGAGGACCCCACCGCCTGCGACGCCTGCACCAAGACCCACATCATCGACGATCCGGCCGGCTACTACGACTACGCCGTGGCCACCGTGGTCAAGCACCAGCTCCACGACCACATCTGCCGCGACATCGTGGGCGCCGACCCCCACGCCTGCAACTACTACGGAAACAAGCAGGTGGGCGCCTTCTTGAAGGGCATCCTGGCGAAGGGCGCCACCGAGGACTGGCGCCAGGTCATCGAGCAGGCCACCGGCGAGCCCCTCTCCACCCGCGCGATGGTCGACTACTACAAGCCGCTCCAGGCCTGGCTCGACCGCGAGAACCGCAAGGGCCGTTAGGCCGAGGCCCGGCTCGCCAGCACGATGCCACCGAGCGAGAGCGCCGCCGCCAGCGCCTCGCGCGGGCCGGGGACCTCGCCCAGCAGCGGCAGCGCCAGGGCCGCCGCCACGAAGGGCTGCAGCGAGATGAAGAGGCCCACCAAGGTCGCCGGCACCTGCCGCAGGGCCATCAGGTTGAGCAGGTAGGTGCCCACCGTCGGCCCCAGCACGATCCAGCCCAGGGCCCACAGCGCCGGCGCCGGGGCCTCGGGCCAGGAGAAGCCTCTCACCAGCAGCACCATCGGCGCCGCCCAGGCGAAGAGCCCCGCCGCCACCGTGATCGGCGGCAGTTGGGCCAGCAGGGGCCGCGAGATCACGAGGTAGGTGGCGTAGAGCGCCGTGTTGGCCAGGATGAGCAGATCGCCCAGCAGGGCCCCCGTGCCGAGCTTGGGCCCCACGAGGAGCCCCACGCCGCCCAGGCTGAGCATCACCCCGGCAAGAACCTGCGCCCGCGGCCGCTCTCGGTGGAGCAGGGCCCCGGCGAGGAGGGTGAAGACCGGCGTGGTGGTCACCAGCAGGGTGGCGTGCACCGCCGAGGTGCGGCTGAGCCCCTCCAAAAAGAGGAGCTGGTTCGCCACAACGCCGATGAAGGCGCACAAGGCGAGGCGAGGCTGCAGGGCTCGAGGCGCCCGAGGCTGGCCCATGGCGAGCCGCAAGGCGCCAAAGACCACGGCACCCCCCAGGATGCGCGCCAAGGCCACCCCCGGAGCCCCAAAGACCGGCAGCGCGATCTTGCCGATGGGGCCGAGCGTTCCGAAGAGGAGCTGCACCACGGTGAGGGCGGCGAGGGCGCGGGCCTTGGGGGAGGGGAGGGCAGGGGCGTGCATGGCGCGGCGGATAGCGCCTGGGCCGGCCCGGCGCGACCCCGGGCACGATTGTTTCGGGAAATCAGACAATCGCCGGCGGCCGGGGCCCGTCCGGGCAGCTTCAGCAGTACCCGCGGCAAAGGAATGCACAATTAGCTGGGGCGCAACGCCCGGCTTTCCCACGGGGAGAGACGGCCCAAAGCAGCGAATTCTCCGCGCGGAGCACAGCCATGCACCGCCATGGGCCGGTCGTCGCGGGCCTCCCCCCCCAAAGAGCGGCGGTGGGATTGTAGGGGGTGCTTTGTAAATTTGTGCTCCAAGCAGGTTCAGCGCTGTGGTACAATGACTCATCCTCTCGGACGCCGCCGCCGACCCGCCCCACGAGGCTCCTGCTCTGGGGTGCCTGCCCGGGTTTGACCGGTCTGCACGCGGCTGTCTGCGAGGGTCGCCGCATCGACACCACTGTTCAGCCGATCGCTGCCGATCTTCACGCTGGGTCGCACGCCTCCTGTTCAACCCGACTGTCTGTTCCGCCATTGGGGAAGCTCCCGTGCCTGCCGCGTGCGTCAGGTAGGGTGCTCTCGTGGCCGAGGTGCTCCTCATGAACCTGCTCCTGCTCGGCTTTCTCGCCGTCGAGCCCCCCGCGTTGGAGGCCGACCTCCCCCAAGGCAAGCGCCTCGTCGTCCACCTCGACGGCGCCTGGACCCCCGACGCCTTCGCCTCGGCCTGGGGCACCGGCGAGAGCGCCGGCCCGCCCGCGACCGTGCTCCTCCAAAAAGAAGACGGCGCCGTGCTCGCCCGCCG
>JBEIQK010000755.1:0-3192 GCA_040376505.1 Alphaproteobacteria bacterium
ACCCGCGCCGAGAAGGGCTTTGTGATCTTCTTCAAGGATGGCGAGCGTCACCTCGCCGCCTCCCACAACGTCGGCAACGAGAGCCTCGATCTCTCGCGCATCTCCGACACGATCGTCGACCAGGTCATCCAGCACCGCCAGCCGGTGATCGTGTCGGACGCCCTGCACGATCGGAAATTCGGCCGGGCGCAGAGCGTCGTCGACCTGCGCCTGTCCTCGGTCATGTGTGTGCCGCTGATCTTCCGCAACGATCTGCTCGGCGTGCTGTACCTCGGCAATGACGCCATCACCGGCCTCTTCACCGAAGAAGACCTCTCGGTGCTCCAGATCTGGTCGACCCAGGCCAGCATGGTCCTGCACGCCGCCCTGCTGTTGGATGAGCTGAAGGTCACCAACCGCAACCTGCGCGAGCAGCTCCGAAAGAGCGGCCAGGGCGCGATCATCGGCTCCTGCGCCCCGATGAAAGAGGTCTTTCGCCTGATCCGCAAGATCGCCCCCACCGATCTCTCGGCCCTGGTGCTGGGCGAGACCGGCACCGGCAAAGAGCTGGTGGCCCAGGAGCTGCACCGCCTGAGCCCGCGGGCGAAGAAGCCCTTCATCTCGATCAACTGCGGCGCCATCCCCGAGAACCTGCTGGAGAGCGAGCTCTTCGGCCATAAGAAGGGCGCATTTACCGGTGCGGTCTCCGACAAGGTGGGCAAGTTCGAGGCGGCCGACGGCGGCACCCTCTTCCTCGATGAGATCGGCGAGATGCCGATGCCGCTCCAGGTCAAGCTGCTGCGCGTGCTCCAGGAGCGGGTGATCGAGCGGGTCGGCGAGCTCAAGCCGCGGCCGGTCGACATCCGCGTGGTGTCGGCCACCAACAAGAACCTCGAAGAGGAGATCCGCGCCGGGCGCTTTCGCGAAGACCTCTTCTACCGCTGCAACGAGGTCACGCTGAACCTGCCGCCCCTGCGCGAGCGCGGCGAGGATGTACACGAGCTGGCTCGGTTCTTCCTCTCCAAGTACGCCGAGCAGTACGGCAGCAAGGTGCGCGGCTTCTCCAACGACTGCGTGCTGGCGCTGCTCTCCTACTACTGGCCCGGAAATGTGCGGCAGCTCGAGAACCGCGTGAAGAAGGCCGTGATCATGGGCGACCGCGCCCTGCTCAACGCCGAAGACCTCAGCATCAAGGCGACCGACAAGCGCAGCATCCTGCCGCTGGAGCAGGCGGCCGAGGACTTCAAGAAGACCTACATCCGCGAGGCCTTGGAGCTCAACAACTGGAACAAAGCGCAGACGGCGCGGGATTTGGGCGTCGATCCGCGCACCATCTTCCGCTACATCGAGAAGTTCGATGAATAGTGCAGCCCTGCTGCTGGCCGGCCTCCTCGCAGTTGCGCCCAACCTCCCTGGCGTCGAGGCGCCCCAGACCACCCTCGACCTCATCAACGACCTGCGCCACGAGAACCCCAGCCGGCGCCTCTACGCCGCCCGCGAGCTGCGCCGGCAGGCCCGTCACGCGCTGCGCGACGCCAACGCCAGACCCGGGAGCCTCAAGGCCGACGAGTCGCTGGTGGCGCTGACCCTCTTCGACGAAAAGGTGGCCGGCATCTGCATCGACGCCGTGGCCAGCGACGAGAACATCGCCCGGCAGTGCGCCGACATCCTCGGCCTGCTCGAGACCGTCGCCGCCCGGCCGGCGCTCTCCGCCGCCGCCGCCCGCGCCGACGCCCGCGGCCTCCAGCGCGCCCTCTCCCGGGCCCTGCGTCGCATCGAAGGGGCCAACCCATGAAGACCATCGGCCTCACCGGCGGCATCGCCTGCGGCAAGTCCACCGTCGCGGCCCTCCTGCGCGCCCGCGGCCTGCCGGTCCTCGACGCCGACCAGGTCGCCCGCGCCGTGGTGGCCCCCGGCGAGCCTGCCCTCGACGAGATCGTGGCCCGCTTTGGGCCGGCGATTCTCACCGCCGACGGCAGCCTCGATCGCGGCGCCCTCGGCCAGCGCGTGGTCGCCGATCCCGCCGCCAAGGCCGATCTCGAGGCGATCACCCACCCCCGCATCCGCGAGCGGGTCGCCGCCTGGATGGTCGCCCAGGCCGAGGCGGGCGCCCCCGCCGCCGCCGGCGAGGCCGCCCTCCTCGTCGAGACCGGCGGCTACCGCTTCTACGAGGCCCTGGTGGTGGTGAGCTGCGCGCCCGCGGTGCAGCGCACCCGCCTGATGGCCCGCAACCAGCTCGACGCCGCCACCGCCCAGCGCTGGCTCGACGCCCAGCTCCCCCTCGCCGAAAAGGAGCGGCTGGCCACGGTGGTCTTGCGCAACGACGGCGACGAGGCCGCGCTGCGGGCCGCCGTTGAGGCTGCCTGGGCGCAGATCGTCGGCTAGGCGCCGAGCCGGGCCGTGAGGCGCATCAAATCCTGGCAGAGGGGCGAGTGGGTGGTGAGGTCCATCGAGCCCAACTCCTGCACCACCACGGCGCGCAGGGCCTCGGCCTGGACCCGATCGCCCTGGCCCAGCATCGCCAGGGCCAGCCAGGTCTTCACCCGGGCGACGCTGTGGCGATCGCCCACCTCGGCGAGGATCGGGCTGGCGCCGCGCAGGTGCTGCTCGGCCAGGGCGTAGCGGCCGGCCAGCAGGGCGATCTCCCCGCGCACGGCCTGCACCTGGCCGAGGAGGCGGTGGTCGCGCCCCTTTCGGGCCAGCTCGTCGGCCTGATCGAGGAGGCTGTCGGCCTCGTCGGCGCGCCCCCGGCGGGCGCCGATGCGCGCCTGCAGCGACAGCTCGCGGGCCTGGGGGCCCAGGCTGCCCAATTCGCGGTGGGCGGCCAGGGCGGCGCGGATGGTCTCGTCGGCGGCCTCGACCTCGCCGGTGTCGAGGAGCAGGTGGGCGAACATGCCGAGGGTGACGGCCTCAAAGCTGCGGTTGCCCAGGTCGCGCAGGATCTGCAGCGAGCGCTCGAAGGCCGCCCGAGACTGGGCCGGGCGCCCGAGGACATGCAGGGTGCGCCCCAACTCGCCGAGCAGGCGGCCCTGGTTGAGGGCGTCTCCACTGCTCTCGGCGATCGCCAGCCCTTCTTCGAGGGCCGAGCGCGACTCGCCCACCCGCCCCAAGGTGCGCAGCAGCTCGCCGAGGGGCAGGGCCACCACCGAGAGGAGCCAGGGTGGGCCGGCCTTCTGGATGATCTGCTTGGCCTCCACCAGGGTGGGCGCCGCC
>JBEIQK010001104.1:0-1684 GCA_040376505.1 Alphaproteobacteria bacterium
CCGAGATCTACACCCATGTGGCCCGCGAGCGCCTGCGGGCGGTCCACGCCGCGGCCCACCCGCGTGGGATCCAGGTGACTTGACATAATACACCTTATCGGAAGTTCAGGGGTACCCAAAAGAGGGGGGTATTGAGCCCCCCTTGTGCCCCCTTCGCGTCGCTGGCGCTCAGGAGTGCGTGGCGCCGAAGAAGCCCGAGCGGCGCGGATCTCCTGCGCCCACCAGCTGCCCATCGTCGAGGCCGGCGATGTGCAGCCCGCCGAAGAACATGTTGAGTCCGTCGAAGCGCCGCATCCCTGGGTAGGCCAGCTTGAGCGCCGACAGCGAGCTCGAGGGCCGCCCGTCGGCCTCGATGTGCAGCAGCCCGCCTTCCACGTGGGCCCGCGGCGCGCGCACCACCTCTTCGGGCTCCATGGCGTGGTCGGTCAGGTAGACGATGCCGTGCAGGATGGCCGAGCGGATGCGGCTCGACCCGCTGGAGCCCATCATGAAGATGCGGTCGCCGATCTCCACCAGGGTTGGGCAGCACATCGTCATCAGGCGGTGGCCGGGCTGGATCTGGGCCGCGGCTGGGTTCACGTCGTCTTCGCCCAGGAAGTTGTTGAGCAGCAGCCCGGTTCCGGGCACCACGCTACCGGCGGTCTCGCCCAGGCTGCTGGTGATGCCCACGGCGTTGCCGTCGGCGTCGACCACCGAGATGTGGGTGGTGTGGCCCGGCCGGCGCTTGCCCGAGAGCACCTCGTCTTCGCCGCGCTCTTCGGGGGCGATGGCGGCGAGGAAGCCCTCCAGGTAGCTGCTGTTGAAGAGGTTGGGCACGAGGCTGCCGCGGCGGGCGCTGTCGGCGCGGCCAAGGGCGTGGGCCAGAAAGTGCACCTGGGCGGCCGAGAGCGGCGCCGGCATCGGGCCGTGGTCTTCCAGGGCGCGCAGGGCCTGCAGGGTCAGGATGCCCGCCACCGAAGGCGGCGGCGGCACCCAGATCGTCGCGTCGCGGTACTGGTAGCGCAGCGGCGCCATCAGCTTGGGCTGGTAGGCGGCGAGGTCGGCGCGGGTCAGGCGGCCGCGGCCTTGGAGATGCGCGGCCATCGCCTGGGCCACAGCACCCTCGGTGAAGAGCCGGGCGCCCTCCTGGCCGAAGCGGCGCAGGGTCTCGCCGAGCTCGGGCATGCGGAAGCGCTCGCCGGTGATCAGCGGCCGGCCGTCGCGAAAGAAGACCTTGGCGGTCCAGGGGTCGCGGGCCTGGATGGGGCCGAGCAGGTGCAGCACCCGCTCCATCGCCGTGCTGACCTCCACCCCCTGGTGCGCGGCCTTGGCGGCGGGCTCCACCAGCTGGGCCAGCGGCAGCCGCCCATGGCGCAGGTGCAGGGCGGCGAGGCCGGGTGCCAGCCCCGGAACCGCGACGGCGCCGAGCCCCACGTGAAAGACCTGGGAGGTGGGCCCGAAGTCGATCACGATTGGATCAACCGGCGGGTGGGCCTCGGTGCGGCCGAGCCCGGGCATGTCCGAGAAGAGGTCGACGACCTCTACGGTGCCGCCCATGCGCACCATCGCGAGCCCGCCGCCGCCCAGGCCGGTCAGGATGGGCTCAGCGACCGTGGCCATCAGCGAGGCGGCGACGATGGCGTCGACGGCGTTTCCGCCGGCGCGCAGGGCGAAGAGGCCGGCCTCTACGGTGTAGGGGCTGCCC
>JBEIQK010000118.1:0-12209 GCA_040376505.1 Alphaproteobacteria bacterium
CCGAGGCCGACCTCGACGTGGAGGAGGCCGTGGGCACCCATTGGGGCCTCACCGCCCCCCGCGAGCTGCTCCCCCGGCTGCTCTCTGCCCTGGCCGGCGTCTCCGACCTGCGCCTCGACGGCGCCCCCATCAAGGCCCGCGGCGAGCCGGTCTACCCCGTCGCCGTGGTCGACGATGATCCCGATGACAAGCGCGGCTTCCGCCTGCGCCTCGCCCGCGACCCGGCGATCACCGAGGTCCTCGGCCCCGGCCTGGTGCGCTGCGGCGAGGTGCTGCGCCCCGTGTCGAGCGGCGATCTCAGCCTCGAGGCCCGCCTGCCCTTCGAGAAGCCCGGCGGCGTGCGCTACCGCGCCGATGAGGTCGGCAAGCTCGTCGGCGAGATCCTGCCCCTGCTCACCCGCAAGAAGGCCAAGCTCGACATCCGCACCACCCGCCTGCCCACCGCTGGCGACTGGCGCCCCCGCATCGTGATGTTGACCGCCGCCGACGGCGAGCGGCTCAAGGTGGTCGCCCGCCTCGTCTATGGCGATCCCCCCGTCGCGCGGGTCGAGCGCGGCGAGTTGGTGCTGCTGGGCAAGACCGTGCCCATCCGCGACGAGCGCATGGAGAAGCAGCTCAAAGAAGACCTCGGCCGCGAGCACCAGATCCCCGTCGACCTCGAAAAGGAGCTCTTCGGCGAGCGCGCCGTCGCCTTCGTCGATCAGCTCAGCAAGCTCAAGGTCACCCTGGAGGGCGAGGGCTGGCAGCGCTTCCGCCGCCTGCCGGCCATCACCCCCACCGTGCGCACCGACGGCGCCAAGGTCGACATCGACTTCGGCGGCGCCGACCCCCAGCGCGTCGTCGAGGCCTGGCTCTCCGGCGAGCGCCTGATCCCCCTCGCCGGCGGCTACGCCCCGCTGCCCACCGACTGGCTGGCCCGCTACGGCCACCTGATCGCCGACCTCCTCTCAGCCCGCCAGGCCGACGGCACCGTCGCCCGCCACGCCCGCCTCGATCTGGCCCGCCTCGCCGCCGCCCTCGACCAGCCCGCCCCGCCCGAGCTCGACGCCCTGCGCGCCCTGGCCGGCGGCTTCGCCGGCATCCCCCAGGCCCCGCTCCCCGCCGACCTCAACGCCGAGCTGCGCCCCTACCAGCAGCAGGGCGTGGACTGGCTCAGCTTCCTGCGCATCGCCGGCGTCGGCGGCGTGCTGGCCGACGACATGGGCCTCGGAAAGACGCTCCAGGCCCTCGCCATCTTGAAGGGCCGCACCCTCGTCGTGGCCCCCACCAGCGTGCTGCCCAACTGGGAGGCCGAAGCCCGCAAGTTCCGCCCCGGCCTGCGGGTCGCCGTCTACCACGGCGCTGGCCGCGCCCTCGACAAGAACGCCGATCTGACCCTCACCACCTACGGCCTGCTGCGCCTCGACGCCGACCTCCTCGCCGCCGAGCGCTGGGACACCGCCATCTTGGACGAGGCCCAGGCCATCAAGAACCCCGACTCCCAGGTCGCCCGCGCCGCCTACCGCCTCAACGCCGCCCTGCGCCTCGCGCTGACCGGCACGCCGGTCGAGAACCGCCTCGACGAGCTGTGGAGCCAGCTCCACTTCACCAACCCCGGCCTGCTCGGCGGCCGCAAGGACTTCGCCGAACGCTACGAAAAGCCGATTCAGCAGGGCGAGTCCCGGGTCGCCGAGCGCCTGCGCCAGCGCATCAAGCCCTTTCTGCTGCGCCGCCTCAAGACCGAGGTCGCCCGCGACCTGCCCCCGCGCACCGACATGGTGCTGCACTGCGAGCTCTCCGCCGAGGAGCGCAAGACCTACGACGCCGTGCGCGCCGCCACCCGCGAGACCGTCCTGCGCGAGCTCGGCCAGGGCGGCAACGTGCTCCAGGCCCTCGAGGCCCTGCTCCGCCTGCGCCAGGCCGCCTGCCACCGGGCCCTCGTGCCCGGCCAGAGTGCGGAGACCTCGGCCAAGGTCGAGCTGCTGATCGAGACCCTCGACGCCTGCGTGGCCGAGGGCCACAAGGCCCTGGTCTTCTCCCAATGGACCGGCCTGCTCGACCTCGTCGAGCCCGCCCTGCGCAAGGCCGGCATCCCCTTCGTGCGCCTCGACGGCAGCACCCGCGACCGCGGCGCCGTCGTCGAGCGCTTCCAGTCCGAGAGCGGCCCACCCGTCTTCCTCATCTCGCTCAAGGCCGGCGGCACCGGCCTCAACCTCACCGCCGCCGACCACGTCTTCCTCCTCGACCCCTGGTGGAACCCCGCCGTCGAGGAGCAGGCCGCCGACCGCGCCCACCGCATCGGTCAGGACAAGCCGGTGATGGTCTACCGCCTCGTCAGCACCGACACCGTAGAGGAGCGCATCTTGAAGCTCCAAGACCGCAAGCGCGCCATCGCCGAGGCCGCCCTGGGCGGCGGGGGCGGCGCCGCGGCCGGCATCACCCGCGACGACCTGATGGCCCTGCTGGCCTGAGCCCCCCCCTGCCTGACGGTCGACAACCGTCAGGCCGTCAGCCTCCGCCACCCGGCAAGACCCTGTTTTTCCATTGGCACGCGCCGTGCAAAGGGCTCCACCACGACCCGCCGCTCCCCCGGGTCGCCCTGGAGCCCCCCATGCTGTCGATCCGCACCACCGCTCTCTCCCTGCTCTTCACCGCCCTCGGCTGCGCCCCGGCCCCCGAAGGCGACGACACCGGCGCCATCCCCTTCGCCGCCCTGCCCGCCGCCCCCGAGGCCGAGATCGACGTCACCGACGAGGCCCCCGCGGTCGAGGCGCCCGCCCCCGTCGAGCCCCCCGCCGACACCGACGCCGACGGCTACAGCGACTGGACCGAAGAGACCCTGGGCAGCGACGCCGCCGACCCCCGGAGCCTCCCCACGGGCGGCCGCCCCGGCGAGTGGGCCCCCTGCCTCTACGCCGCCCCCTACCAGGGCCACCACTTCGCCCCCGAGGCCTACCCGCCCGGCACCTGGAGCGAGGCCGCCGGCGGACCGGAGTGCGCCTGCGCCTTTCGGGTGGTCAGCCCCGAGGCCTTCGCCGTCGGCGCCCTCACCCTGATGGCGCCCAGCGACGTCCTGCTCACCGAAGGCTGGCGCTCCACCGGCACGCCGATGGCCGCTGCGCTGATGACCCCCTGGAGCGAGGAGGCCCCCGACTACGCCCCCACCGTCGGCCTCGGCCAGGACCGCATCGGCGAAGAGCGCCCCCTGTGGCAGGTTGAGGCCGCCTGGGCCGGCGAAGGCGAAGCCGACGCGCTCTACGCGGCCTACCTGCCACTCATCAACGCCGCCGGCGAGCCCCGCGAGACCTGCGCCGGCATGGCGGTCTCGGCGGAGGCCCCGGCCAACGGCGTCTTCCTGCGCGTCGAGCTCGGAACCTGAGCCCTACTCTACCTGCAGGTTCAAGACCTCCCAGGCCATGCCGCCGCGGCGGTCGCGCATGACGGTGATGACCACCCCCTGCCAGGCCTTGTCGGGGGCGGTCCAGAGCACCTCGGCGTAGGGGTGCAGGCTGAAGGGCTGATCGAACTCCCCGCCCTCGGTGTACCAGGTGAAGTAGGGCTCCTCGGTGCGGGTCTCCACCGCGCCCTCTGAGGTGGTGAAGTCGTAGTCCTCGATGGCGCCCTCGGGCAGTTGGGGCGTGAGCTTGTAGGTCTTGCCGGCCTCCACCACCGTCACCTCGCTCGCGGCCGAGAGCAGCACCTCGTCGCCGAGGTCCTTGCCATCGGCGTTGGAGAGGCGCAGGCCCACGCCGTCGAGGGCTGGGTTGTGATTGGGGGTGTCGGCGAGGCTGATCGGCACGCGCTTGTAGGCGAGCTCCACGTCTTCGTCGCCCTCGGCCCCCACCGGCACCGCCGAGAG
This sequence comes from Alphaproteobacteria bacterium, assembly GCA_040376505.1. Classification (GTDB taxonomy): domain Bacteria; phylum Myxococcota_A; class UBA796; order UBA796; family UBA2385; genus JBEIQK01. The sequence goes on from JBEIQK010000118.1 coordinate 3,839, forward strand.
GTTGATGAGCGCGCTCACCCCCTCCTTGGCGCCGATCTCGTCGAGGCCATCAAGGGCATCGGCCGGTGCGATCCAGGCCGGCGGCAAGAAGGGCTCCACGCCGATCAGGCCGGCCGCCTGGGCCGCGGCGAAGAGCTCGGCCAGTTCCTCGGGGCTCATGGTGTTCGGATCGGCCTCGCCCAGGCTCTCGAAGAGCGCGGGATCGACCTGGCAGCCGTAGTTGTCGCTGGCCTGGGGCAGGCAGGCGAACCAGACCACCGACTCCATCGTCTCGCCGGCCGGCAGGTAGACCAGGGAGTCGAAGGTGACCGCGTCGCCCGGCCGCGGCTCCGCCGGCTCGGCCCGCACGCCCAGCACGCGCAGCCGATCGAGCTGCCAGCTCTGGGAGAGCCCGTTGTCGCCGCAGGCAAGGAGGAGGAGGGGCAGGAAGTAGCGCATGACCGCACCCATCAGAAGGTGAACTGGGCCGAGAAGCCCGGCGAGGGGATGAAGGGCAGCCCGCTCACATAGGTGCTCTCGGTGTAGTCGTAGTTGTATTGGACCTGCTCCGGATTTTCACCATGCACCACGTTGAGCAGGTCGAGGAAGGTCTCGAGCTGCCAGCGCTTGAAGGTGAAGAGCTTCGACGTGCGCAGGTCCAGGGCGAGGTAGGGCGGCAGCCGCTCGGAGTTGGGGTCGCCCGTGGAGAAGGAGCTGTAGCTGTCCAGATCGAGATCGTAGACCCCGCTCGCCTGGGGCGTGTAGGGATTGCCGGTCACGTACTGGAACTTGCCGCTCACCTCAAAGTTGCGCGGCAGGCGGTAGCCGGCCAGGGCGACGAGGATGTGCGTCTGGTCGAAGTCAAAGGGCACCCAGGCCTCTTCGTCTTCGGGGGTGTCGTTGCGCTCGGACTTCGACAGCGTGTAGCTGACCCAGCCAAAGAGCTTGTCGACGAGCTGGTGGCGGGCCAGCACTTCAAGGCCGTAGATGCGGCCGATGCCCTCGTTCACGTAGAGGGGGTCGTTCTCGATGTCTTGCAGGTCGGGGTTCTGGATGATCAGCCGGTCGAGCTTCTTGTAGAAGGAGGTCACGTCCAAGGTGATGGCCTGACCGAACTTCTGCTCCAGGCCCACCTCGCTCGACCAGGCCCGCTCAAAGCCGGTGGTGAGCTCGCCCTCCTCGGCGCCGAACTCCTGGCCCTGGGGCGGCTGCTGGTGCAGGCCGGTGCCGAACTTGAGCGCCGTGGCCGGCGTGAGCCCCGCCCGCACCGAGACGCGCGGATCGAGCGCGGTGGTGGCCTCTTCGGTGCTGATCGCCAGCACGTTGAGGCGCAGCCCCGTGTTGATCAGCAGGCGCTCTTTGTCGGCCAGGGGGCGCCACTTGACGTCGACGAAGGGGTCGGGCTGGGTCAACATGCCCGCCACCGAGGTCTGGTAGGACTCGCGCTCTTGGAGCGGATCGGTCTGGGTGAAGGAGTCCGGCGTGAAGGGCAGCTCAAAGGCGATGTTGTAGTAGGTGGTCTCAAAGTTGAGGCCCGGCGTGATCGCCAGCGACTCGCTCGGGACGTAGGGCGCCTCGGCCCGCAGGCCGACGTGACAGAAGAGCTGATCGAGCTTGAAGGCCTGGCCAAAGCCGAAGTTGATCTTGTCCCAGCCGATCGCCGGCTGCAGCACAAAGGACAGCTCCTCGTTGACGGTGTGCTCCCAGCGCACGATCTGGCGGTGGGTCTCGTAGGAGACGCTCACATCGCCCTGGGCGTCTTGATCGGTGCCCAAAGCGAAGTCATCGGGGGCGCCGAAGATGAGCACATCCTGAAAGCCGAGGATGGTCGCCGAGACCTGGTTGCTGCCCTCCTTCAGCTCGGCCACCTTGAGCTGGTAGTCATACCAGCGGGGCTTGAGCGAAAAGCCGGTTTCGCCCGTGAAGATGGGGATCAGGGCGTCGATGTAGGAGCGCCGGGCGCCGGCAGCGATGCCAATGTCTTTGTTTTTGCCCACCCGACCTTCGTAGAAGGCGCCACTGTCCAGGGCGTCGGTGCGCCAGGTGAGCTTGCCCTGCTCGGGGAAGACGGTCTTGGTGCGCACATCGATCACCCCGCCGGTGCTCTCGCCGTAGCGCACGCCGTAGGAGCCGGGCAGGTAGTCCACCGCGCTGATCAGATCGGCGTTGATGATCGAACGGTAGCCGCCGAGGTGGAAGATCAGCGGCACCTCGACCCCGTCGACGTACACATTGCTGTCTTCGGGGTTGGCGCCGCGAATCACCAGCAGGCCGGTGCCAAAGGGGGCCCGCGCCGCGCCGGGGAGGTTTTGAATCACGCGCACTGGATCGCCGAAGGTGCCCGGGATGCGGCGCACCTCCTCCACCGAGATCGTGCGGCGGGTGACCTCGGGCGGGCGCGGCTTCTCGTAGAGGCCGACCGTCTCGTTCTCTTTGTAGTTGAGGTTGCGAATCCACAGCTTCGCGTCGCTGACCTCGCCGGTCACCACTTCGACCTTCTGCTCCAGGCGCGCATAGCCGGGCCAGTTGACCGTGATCTTCGCCTCGCCCACCGCCACCCCGCGGCAGGACCAGCGCCCCTCGGCCGAGCTGAGGCTGGTACAGCTCTGGCCATCGGCGCCCACGGCGAGGATCTCGACCCCGCCGAGCGGCACGCGGGTGCCCATCTCGATCAGGGAGCCCTCCAGGTTCACCGGCGCCTCGACCACCGGCAGCGGCTCGGCCGGCACGGCGTTCTCGACGGTGGCGCTGTCGAGCACGAAGCCGTAGTCGAACTCGATGGCCACCGGCACCGGCCCGGTGGCGTCGGCCGCGGGCTTGAAGCGGAACTGCGTGGCGGCGCCCACCGCCGCGGCGTCCAGCTCGGGGTGCAGGGGCCGAAGCACCTCCACCTTGGTGACCGCCCCCGTGGCGTCGACCTCGATGAGGAGGCCGACCGCACCTTGCACCCCGGCGCCCTTGGGCCCTTCGGGGTACGGCGCCTGAATGAAGTCGATCAGCTCGGGGTTGGCGAGCAGGGGCAGCGGCTCACTCGCCGCGGGCGCCGGGGCCCCCTGGGCGAAGGCCGGGCCAGCGGCGAGCAAGGCGAGGAGGGCGAGCGTGTTCATGGGGGATTCATAACCATTTCAGCGCGGCGGCGCCCAGGGAGAGAGGCCCGCCGGGGAGGGCCAGGAACACAAAACACCAGGGCTTTGCATGTGCGTCACCGCGCCGCGCCCTCAGGCGTCGCCGCCCTGGGTGACCCAGCGCAGCAGGTCGGGCAGGGCCTTCAAGGCGCGCACGTTGAAGATGCCCTCGGGCGCCCCCATGCCGCCCACCACCAGCTCGATGTCATCGGGCAGGTGGTCGCGCAGGGTCTCGACATGCCAGCGGGTCTCGGGCGGTGCCGCCGCCGACACGCTCAAGAAGACGGCGTTGGCGTGGGTCTGGCGCGCGCACTCCACAAGGTCGGCCAGCGGCGTCTCTCCACCCAGGAAGATGAGTCGCCAGCCGTAGAGCGACAGGATGCTGGCCGCCATGTGCAGGCCGAGCCCGTGCCGCTCTCCGGGGAGCAGCGCGCAGATGCCCACGTTGCCGCGCGAGGGCTCGCTCATCGGCCGCCAGATGTCGGTGAGGAAGTCGCGCAGGCGCTCGGTGGCGAAGTGCTCTTGAAAGGGGTGCAGCTCGCCGGCGTGCCAGGCCTCGCCCACCTCGCGCAGGAAGGGGGCCGCCCGCTCGTGAACGAAGCCAAAGAGGCCGAGCCGGCCGAGTTCGGTGCGGAAGCCAGTCATCAGCGCCTCTTCGTCGAGGGCGCGGGAGGCGTTGAGCCAGAGAGTCAGAAAGTCGGTGGAGCGCGAGGCCGGCGAGGCCGCGGGCCCGGGGACATGGGAGCCCAGCATCTCGATCAGGCGATCGGGGCTGGCGGTGAGCACCTGGGCGGCGCGCAGGCCCTTGTCCATCGCGAGGCGCACCAGCTTGAGGTACTCGACCTCATTGGGCGGGTAGAGGCGCTGGCCGGTGTCGGTGCGACGGGCCTGGGGGCGGCCGTAGCGGCGCTCCCAGGTTCGGATTGTGTTCACCGGAATGGCGGTGGCTTGGGACAAGGCACCGATGTTGAGCCAAAGCTCATCTACGCTCTCGATTTTGTCGACGTCGCTCATCGGGGGTCCTTGGGGTGACTCCAGGTGCATAACCCGTTCAAAACGTTGTCCAGCGCGTACTCACGCCGATTCAGCGTTGCATGGCGTAGGGAACATCGATCGGCGCGGCGTCTCCGGGGTATTGGAAGTGCCACCACTCGGTGGGGTAGGGCACAAAACCCTCCACTTTCATCGCGCCGGCGAGGCGCAGGCGGTTCTCCAGGGCCAGCCCGCTGGCGTTGCGGGTGTGGCTCTCCGTCGTGAAGGCGTCGAAGGGGGTGCCCATCTCCACCGGCACGCCGCCGCGGGTGAGCGTGAGATCCACCGCCACCCCGCGGTTGTGCATGGAGCGGGCGGCGATGTAGCCCTCGGCGATGAGGTGCTGCTGGTGCGTCTGCTCGGTCCAGGCCACCATCGCCCGGCTGGCGCGCTCGGGGCGGTAGGCGTCGTAGATGAGCAGGCCGTAGCCCTCGGCCGAGAGGGCCGCGGCGACGCGGACGAGGGCCTGGGCCGGGGCGTCGCGCAGCCAGGCCCCAGCCGCCTCGTAGCCGGGCAGGGGGGCGCCGGTGAAGTTGTCGGGCGTGGCGTAGGCGATCTGAAAGGCGAGGCCGGGGAGGCCGCGCAGATCGGTGAAGCCGGCTGGCGGCGGCGCGACGCGGGCCTCGGCGGCCTCGGCGGCGACGGTCCACAAGGGGAGGATCACGGGGGCTCCTGGCGCCACAGGGGGCCCGCCGCCCTAACGCGGCGGCGCTCCGGCCCGGCAGGCAGACCCGCTTGCCCCTACAGACACTTGGTGAGAAAGGGCTCCACGCCGAGCTCCACGCGCAGCGGCACCGTGGCGGAGAGCGAGGGGATGGCCACCGTGCCCTCGATCACCGTCGCGGCCACCACGGCATCGAGGCTGGCGGGCACGCCCTCTTCGGCGGCGCCGGTGTCGATCTCCACGGGGCCGCCCTCGCTCACCCAGGTGAAGTCGATCTGGAGCGCCCCGCGGCTGTCGGCCTGAAGCGGCGCCGGCAGCCAGCCATGGGCGCAGTCGGTCTCCAAAAAGACCTCTTCGCCGACCCGCAGCAGCCAGTGCTCGCCGCCCCAGACTCCGGCCGGGATGGTGATGGGGTCGGCGTCGCTGTCGGCGTCACTGTCGGCGTCACTGTCGGCGTCGGCATCCACGTCGGCGTCGCCCTCCCCGGCGGTGTCGGGATCGGCGTCTTTGTCGGCGGGCTGGCACCCGAGCCAGAGCATCCACAGGGTCCACATGAGGCCACCTCTACACGAGGACGTAGCCGACTAGCGCCCGGGCGCCTTCTTCGCGGCCTCGGCAGCCTTGGCCTCTTTGGCGGCCTTCGCCGCTTTGCTGCCCGGGGTCACGGTGAGGCCGGCCTGCCACTTGGCGAAGCCGCCGTCGCCGTCGTCGGCGAGGACGGTCACCTTGTAGTCGCCGCCGGGCTCATCCTCGGAGCCGACGTAGCGCAGCGTGCCGGTGGTGGCGTCGATGGTCATGCCGGCCGGCGCCCCTTCGAGCTTGAAGGTGAGCGCGTAGCCATCGGGGTCCTCGGCGGTGACCTTGAGGCCGTCGAGGGACTTCGCCTGGCGGGGGTCGAGGGTGAAGACCGGCGCGCTGTTGGCCACGGTGATCGGGTCGCTCTGCTTCTCCACGATCTGCTCGTTGGCCGAAGCGGTGATCTTCACCGAGATCAGGTCGCCCTTCTTGAACTCGCCCATCGAGAGCTTCTCGGTGGTGTCGGTGAGCAGCTTCTGCTCGCCCTTCATCCACAGGTAGTCGACGTCAACCTTGTCGCCGTCGGGATCATCGGCGGTGACGGTCACCTTGAGGGTGTCCTTGATGGTGGGGTGCTTGGGCTCGATGTTGATGTTGGCGATGCGCGGGGGGCGGTCGACAGCGGCGGCGGGGGCCTCCTCTTCGACGACCTCGGCGGGAGGGGTGGGGGTTGGGGCGGGCGCCGGAGGCTTGGGGGGCTCGCTGGCGCAGGCGAGGGCGAAGATCAGGGGGCTGAGGGTGCGCATCGGGGGCTCCAGGGTGGGCCGAGTCTACTCCGGGCGGCGGGGCGGCGGACCTCCGTCGACGACGGTCGACAACCGTCAGGCGGATGGGGTCGATGGGGTTGAATTTCCATTGGCATGGAACTTGCTTAGAAGCTGGGCAGGGTGCAGCCGGCGAAAAGTCGGCCTGACACCCGAACCCGATGCTTCACAGTCGGGTTAGCTCCCCCCTACGCAACCTCGGTTGGAGACACCATGTTCCGCGCTCGCTTCTCCCTCAGCCCGCTCTGCTCCCTCGCCTTGCTGGCCACGATGGCTTGCAACCCCAAGTCGGGGGGCGGTGAGACCACCAACTCTGGGACCGAGACGGTCCCCTCGGGGGAAGACACCTCGGCGCCTTCGGGGGATGAGGGGGGCGAGCCGGTGGACACCAACGCGGGTGGGGACGGGGGCGGTGAGACGGGGGTGCCGGTGGACACGGGTGTCGTGGACACCGGCGTGGTGGTAGACACGGGGGGTGGTACAACGGGGAGTGGTGGCGACACGGGGACGCCCTGGGTCGACACCGATGGGGATGGGCTGTCGGATGCGGAAGAGGAGGTGGCGGGGTCGGATCCGACCTTGGTGGACACCGATCGGGATGGGATCGATGATCGGACCGAGGTGACGAATGGTACGAATCCAAACTCCTATGACACGGATGGAGATGGGTACGGGGACTATTCGGACACCTATGGTACGGGAGGAGATCCACTGCTGGACACGGCCTGGCCGGAGGAGGTTGGGCTGAATGAGGAGGCCTTGTGTGGAGATGGGGTGGAGGTCACGGCGAACACGTTTGGAAGCTCGCAGTACTATCCAACTGGAAAATACTCCTCACGAGATGGTGGCCCCGAATGTGAATGCACGTTCAAGGTAATTCACCCTGAACCCGTTGAGCTCACCGGTGTGACGGTCTGGTTTCCCCTCTCCAGCCACGAGTCCACTGCACCCTGGGTTACGGGCGCAGGTACCGAACGGTACCCGAGAGCGGTTTCCTTGGTCTCGGTTCCCAGCGCCTTCACCCCGGGAACCGATCTCTTCGATGCGACGGTGTCAGGGCTGGAAGTGGCGGCCAGCACTCCCCTGGGCTCCCTGACGGCCGAGGATCACTGGTTCGCCTTCTACTCCGACCCCACGGTGTCTGACTTTGGCGCCTTCGGCCTGGGGGCCGCCCCCGGATCTGCGATTGACATCTCCGGTTCGTACACTGTGCGAATCGCAACCACCAATGGCTCTCGCGCCGATATAACGACCGCCTTCGGCACCACCCACTGCGACGTACTTTCGACTTCGCCCACTCCATTGCGCTTCCGCGTCAACTACGGGTACCCCACCATTCCTCCAGCCTGGCCCGCCGCCGCTCGCTGCACCCCCGGCAGCACCGCCCTCACCCAGTTCACCCTGCTCGACCTCCCCGGTGGCCGCACCGGCCTCTTCCCGATCTCCGGCGCCGGGCGCTTCGCCGGCTCCGACCTCGTCACCCTCCGCGTGACCGACTGGCGCGGCGCCGACCGCCTCGACATTACCCTGCCCAGCGGCGGCCGCAAAGTCCTCACGCCATCCCGCCCCACCTTCGAGATTCCCCAAGGCATCGCCCTCGAAGACCTGCAGGTCAAGGCACGCCGCACCACCACGGGCCTGTATCTCAATCCCCAAATCGAGCTCCTCCACCGCTGCGGCAACGACAACCCGGCGAGCCCCATCGCCACGACCTACAGCCTGAGCCCTGCGCAGCTCAACCAACTGCTCCAACTCGCCACCCAGGGCGCCGTCACCACCGAGTCCCTCGGACTCAGCGCCCTCAGCCCCAGCGCCGTTCCGCTGGCGGTTCAACTCCAGGTGCCCACCCAGGGCGATCTCGGCAATGCCCTGCTCTACGTCCCCGGCTTCACCCCTCTGTTCAGCGCTCCCATCAGTCGCCAGGCCGACGGCCGCTGGGCACTGCGCTTCACCCGCCCCGGTCTCGACCTCGACCTGCGCTTCCGCATTCAGCCCAACGGCCTCGAGCTCACCCTGATCTCTGGCCAGGTGGAGCTGCCGCTCGGCCCACTCACCCTCTCGCCCCTCACCCTCAACCTGCCGGTGTCCAATGGCCAGCGCTAACCCTTTGCTCTCGCTCCTCCTGCTGGCCGGCTGCCTCACCAACGAGGACCTCTACGACCAGCGCCGCGCCCTGCTCACCGATCAGGACGGCGACGGCGTCACCGAAGAGCAGGGCGACTGCGACGACA
>JBEIQK010000089.1:0-13248 GCA_040376505.1 Alphaproteobacteria bacterium
CCATGGCGAGGGTCCCCGGTCGGATGTTGGCGCGGTTGCAGTCGGGGGCCGTGTCGCCCCAGGGCCAGGTGCGGATGTCGGCCCCCCCGCGTGCGGCCTTCTCCCACTCGGCCTCGGTGGGCAGGCGGCCGCCGCGTGCGGCGCAGAAGGCCTCGCCGCTCCAGGGGTAGACCTCGGTGACCGGGTGGAGGTCCATCCCATCGGAGACGCTGTGCTGGCCGTTCTCCTCGACGATCCACTGGGGGATCTCATCGTCCCACTCGTCGTCCTGGTCGAGGAAGTCGTAGAGGGGGCGGCCCTGGTCGTCCTCATTGGGGCGGCCTTCCGCCGCCGCGGCGTCGAGGAGCACGGCGAATTCAGCGTTGGTGACCTCGAAGACGTCAGCGCAGTAGGCCGAGAGCGTGATCTCGGTGAGCGGCGCCAGCTCGTCGCCAAAGTCCTCGGCGCCGCGCCAGAAGGGCCCGGCCGGCACGAGGCGCCGCTGCGCCGGGGTCACGGTGGCGTCGTTGTCGTCGCAGTCGGCCAGGGCGGGGTCTTCGGCGAGGCGCCAGCCGAGGAAGCCGTCGCCATCGGCGTCCTCGGCAGGCGGGTCGCCATCGGACCCGCCGCCTCCGCTGTCTCCATCGAGGGAGCCGGCCGGGATGGACTTGAGGTCGCCACAGGCGAGGAGGAGCAGGAGGGGCAGCAGGCGCATGCCCCATCGTAGCACCCCTTCGCCTCGCCTTCAGACGTTGCGGACGTGCAGCTCGGCCAGTTGGGCGTCGGCCACCGTGTTGGGGGCGCCGCTCATCAGGTCCTGGGCCTTGGTGGTCTTCGGGAAGGCGATCACGTCGCGGATGTTCTCGGTGCCCGACAGCAGCATGTTCCAGCGGTCGAAGCCCATGGCGAAGCCGCCGTGGGGGGGCGCGCCGCTGGCCAGGGCGTCGAGCAGGAAGCCAAACTTCTGGTGGGCCTCTTCCATCGACAGGCCCAGGCTCTCAAAGACCTTCTGCTGCACCTCGCCGTCGTGGATGCGGATGCTGCCGCCGCCGATCTCGTAGCCATTGCAGACGATGTCGTAGGCGTCGGAGAGCACCTCGCCCTGCTGGGGCGTGCCCATCTTGGGGATGTCGGCGTCGAGCGGCTTGGTGAAGGGGTGGTGCACGGCCACCCAGCGGTGGTTCTCGTCGTCCCACTCAAAGCCGGGGAAGTCGGTGACCCAGACAAAGGCGAATTGACCGGGCTTCATCAGGCCGCGCTCGCGGGCGATCTGGGCCCGCAGGCGGCCGAGGCCGGCGTGGACCTGGCTGGCCGGCCCGGCGCCGACGAGGACGAGGTCGCCCGCCTCCACGCCGGGGATCTGCGCCCGCAGCGCCGCTTCGACCTTGGCGAGGGGGCCCGACCAGGAGGCCTCGACGGCGGGGTCGCCGCTGACCTTGCCCCAGAGCAGGCCGCCGAGCTTGTAGCGCTTGACGAAGTCGGTCCAGCCGTCGATCACCTTGCGCGAGCTGCCTTCGGCCGCGCCCTTCACCACCATCGCCTTGGCGATGCCGCCGGCGGCGAGCGCGTTTCCGACGACCGCGAAGCCCGTTCCGGCCCATTCCAGCGTGGTGTGCTCCATGGCGAAGCGGGTGTCGGGGTTGTCGACGCCGAAGCGGGCCATGGCCTCGGCGTAGGTGATGACCGGGATCTCGCCCACCTCGACGCCGATCACCGTCTTCCAGCAGTGGCGCACGAGGCCGGTGGCGATCTCCATGATCAGCGCGCGGTCTGCGAAGCTGACCTCGACGTCGATCTGGGTGAACTCCGGCTGGCGGTCGGCGCGCAGGTCTTCGTCGCGGAAGCAGCGGCAGATCTGGACGTAGCGGTCGAGGCCGGCCACCATGCAGAGCTGCTTGAAGATCTGCGGGCTCTGGGGCAGGGCGAACCAGGTGCCCGGGTGGACCCGGCTGGGCACGAGGTAGTCGCGCGCACCTTCGGGGGTGGACTTGGTGAGGATCGGGGTCTCGATCTCCAAAAAGCCCTCGCTGTCCATCCAGTTGCGCACCGCGATGGCCAGCTTGTGGCGCAGGATCAGGTTGCGCTGCAGCTCCGGGCGGCGCAGGTCGAGGTAGCGGTGGGCGAGGCGCACCTCTTCGCTGGCCTCGGGGCCCTGACCGGCGATGGCGAAGGGCAGCGGCCGGGTGCGGTTGAGCAGGGTGACCCGGGTGGGGTGCACCTCAATCGCGCCGGTGGCCATGTCCTTGTTGATGGCGCTCTCGCCGCGGGCCGCGACCACGCCTTCGATCTCGGCGACGTACTCCAGGCGAAGCGGACGGGCTCCCGCCCAGGCGTCGGCGCTGGCCCGCTCATCGAGGGAGACCTGCACGATGCCGGAGCGGTCGCGCAGGAGGAGGAACATCACGCCGCCGCGATCGCGGATGGAGTCCACCCAACCTTGCAGGAGCACCGTCTGGCCGACGTGCTCGGGCTGAAGGGTGCCGCACAAGTGGGTGCGACGGCCGGGGGACACGACTTCGGTGGACATGCGCTCTCCAAGGGCCGCCCCGCTTATCGCGGCGGGCGGCCCCGTGGCAGGCGCCGCCTCAGCGGGTGACCAGCCGCACCAGCTCGCCATGCCGCGCCTGGGCCGCGGAGAGGGCCATCGCCAGGGCCTCGGGCCCCAGGCCCAACTCGGCCTCGGCGGCGCTGCGCAGGGCCTCGGCGCCGACAAAGGCGAGCCCCGCCACGCGGACAGCCGCCGGCGCCGTCGGACAGCGGCGGGTGGGCCCGTGGTGGCCGCCGAGCGCCTGACACAGCTCGCCCGGCAAGCCCCAGGAGGCGGCCAGCCAGAAGGCGACGTCGGCGTGATCCCAGCCCAGGTGCTGGCGCTCGATCACATGCAGGGGCTCGTCGCTGTCCTGCCAGTGCGCCAGCACGAGGCCGTAGGGCAGGCCGCCATGCTGAGCCAGCAGGGGCATCGCCATGTCTTGCAGCAAGGCCACCGTGAAGCAGAGCGAGGCCTCTTCGGGCCGGCTGGCCGCGGCGAGGCGCTCGGCGAAGGCGGCGCGGAAGGCGGCCGCGGCCCAGAACTCGCGCACCGCCTGGGTCGGCACCCGGCGGTCGACCATGTCCCGCACGGTCAGCGCCAGCACCAGGTGCTCGATCCAGGCCCGCCCGGCGATGCGTACCGCCTGGGAGATGCTGGTGACCCGACCGGGCGCCCCAAAGGCCGCTGAGTTCACCCCCCTCAACAACTGAACGGTGAGGCCCGGGTCCATGGCGACGAGCTCGACCAGTCGCCCGGTGTGGGAGTCTGGATCGCGCAAGACGTCGAGGATGCGGATCTGCAGGGAGGGGAAAGAAGGCAGCCGCGCATCGCCAAGATGGCGCGCGAGCTCTTCTTTCGGATCAACGCCCAATGTGTAGACCCAGGGATCCATGTGCGCTACTCCGAGATGCGGGTCATCTTCGCCGACAAAATCGACAACAAGCCGGCAAATAAAAAGTAACCGAGCAGGGACTCCGTGAGGCAAAGTATTTGTGCGCCCTTCGAGAGGGGCGCCCCGGCGCCGCTGCCCATCGAGGTCAGCGTGGTCACCGAGAGGTAGAGCGGGGCGAGGACCGTGTTCTGGTCGCCATAGTCGATGTCGACCCCCGTGTAGAACCAAGCATACATCACCGCCGCAAAGGCCGACCACAGGCACCAGCGAAGCGGGCTCCGTCCACAGTCCGAGGTCGCGAGCCAGATGTCGTACAGCACTTCGTGGAGCCGACTCTCGGCGCGAAACTCCTCCAGGTAGTTCTGATCCAGCACAAAGCGCCTCAGTCGCCAGGCGCCGACAAAATCCACATCCTGGATGTCGACCCCCACCCAGTCGGCGGTGGCGTGACCGCGCACCCGTCGCAGACGGCTGCTGCGCAGGTCGGCGTCTCGGAAGCTGGCGCCGTCGACCTGGGCGCCGTCGAGCTCCGCGCCGCGCAGGCTCGCGTCGGTCAGCTCGGCGCCCTGCAGATCGGCCCTGAACAGGCGGACCCCATCGAGGTTGGCGCCGGTGAGGTTGCAGTGCCGCAGGCCCGCCTCGACCATCGTCGCCTGGCGCAGGCGGGCCTTGACGAGGCTGGCGCCCCCGAGGCGGGCCTGATCGAAGATCGCCCGCTCGGCGTGGACCCCATCGAGGCGGGCGCCCTGCAGATCGGCCTCGCTGACGATCGCGTCGCCCAGATCGGCCTCCTGGAGGTTGGCGCCCACGAGGCGGGTCTGGTGGAGGCGGGCGCGGTTGAGGCGGGCCTGGCGCAGGTTCACGCCGGAGAGGTCGCAGTAGGAGAGGTCGAGGCCGATCAGGTTCTGCTCGTGCAGGTCGAGGTCGCGCAGGTCGACGACCGCGTCAGGAGCGGCACGGTTGGCGAGGCGCTGCACGACGATCGCGCGGAGATCGAGCTCTCCAAGGTTCGATCCCAGCTTGATTTGGGACAAGGGCATGATTCGGGTGCGGCCTCCCTAGCCAGGACGGATCAGCGCAGCGAAACCATGAGCCTGTTTCGCGGATCATCCACCTTCGTTGGTGTCCGCCGCGCTGGCGCACTGCCCGTCGAGGGCGTCGGCGAAGCCGTCGAAGTCATTGTCGCGGCCGTCGTTGCAGGCGGTGGTGCCCACCCCATCGTCTTCCAGCGCCACGCTGATGCGCACGCAGACGGGATCATCGAGGTCAAACCAGCCGTCGCCGTCGTTGTCGAGGCCGTCGTTGCACTGGGTGCGCGGGTCGACCTCGTCGCTGTCGCGGGCGTCGTCGCAGCCGGGGTCGAGGGCGTCGGCGAGGCCGTCGGCGTCGTCGTCCAGGCCGTTGTTGCAGGCCAGGGCGCTGCCGCCGTCGTCCTCAGACTCATCGGTGGCGTCGTCGCAGGCGGCGTCGAGCAGGTCGATCCAGCCGTCGCCATCGTCGTCTTCGCCGTCGGCGCAGGCCGGGGTGTGGGTCTCGTCTCCGTCGAAGGCGCTGGCACAGCCGGGGTCGCTGCTGTCGATGAAGCCGTCGCCGTCGGTGTCGAGGCCGTCGTCGCAGGCGTAGCGGCTGTCGGCGCCCAACTCCAGGCCGTAGACCCCGCAGTCGGGGTCGGCCCCGTCGGCCCAGCCGTCATTGTCGTTGTCGAGGCCATCCCAGCAGAAGGGCGCCAGCAGCGGCCCCTCCACGCCATCCCAGGCATCCAGGCAGCGCGCGTCGTCGGCGTCGACGGCGCCGTTGACGTCGTCATCGTCGCCGTTGTTGCAGGCGAAGCCGGCGAGGCCAGACTCGGCGGCGTAGAGCAGGCAGTCGGGATCTTCGCCGTCGAGCCAGCCGTCGCGATCGTTGTCGGTGCCGTCGGCGCAGGCGGTGCCGGGATCGGTCTCCTCGGGGTCGCTGGCGCTGGCGCAGCCGGGATCGTCGGCGTCGACGGCCCCGTCGCCCTCGCTGTCGCGGCCGTCGTTGCAGGCGGCGGTGGAGAAGCCGAGCTCGGCGCTGCCGGCGAGGCAGTCGGGGTCGTCGCCGTCGATCCAGCCGTCGCCGTCGTCGTCGAGGCCGTCGTCGCAGGCCCCCGCGGCGGCCTCGGCGCCGTCCCAGCCGCTGGCGCAGTCGGGGTCCTCTGCGTCGGCGAAGCCGTCGCCGTCGTCGTCCTCGCCGTTGTTGCACAGAAGGTCGGAGAGGGTGTCTTCGTCGGCGCCGCCCAGGCAGTCGGGGTCGAGGGCGTCGGCCCAGCCGTCCTCGTCGTCGTCCAGGCCGTCGCTGCACGAGGCGCTGGCGGCGACCTCGTCACCGTCATCGGCCGCCTCGCAATCGGGGTCGAGGGCGTCTCCCAGGCCGTCGCCATCGTCGTCCTGGCCGTTGTTGCAGGCCCAGGGGGAGAAGCCCAACTCGGCCGAGCCCGCGGCACAGTCGAGGTCGTCGGCGTCGAGCCAGCCGTCGCCGTCGTTGTCGGTGCCGTCGGCGCAGGGGTCGGTGTCGGTCTCATCGGCGTCCCAGGAGACGCTGCAGCCCGGGTCGTCGGCGTCGGTGAGGCCGTCGCCGTCGTCATCGCTGCCATTGTTGCAGGCGTCGCTGCCGGTGGCCGACTCGGCGCCCGCAGCCCGGCAGTCCACGTCGTCGGCGTCGATCCACCGTCGCCATCGTCATCGGCGCCGTCGGCGCAGGGGTCCACCTCGGCGGCGGTGGCCGCGGTGCAGATGGCGTCGTCGGCGTCGATGCTGCCGTCGGCGTCGTTGTCGAGGCCGTCGTTGCAGGTGGCGGCGCCGAAGCCGGCCTCGCGGGCGGAGCTGCTGGTGCAGTCCGGGTCGTCGCCATCGAGCCAGCCGTCGCCGTCGTTGTCGACGCTGTCGACGCAGTCGGCCTGCTCGGTGGGGTCGTCGGCGTCGACGCAGCCCGGATCGACGCTGTCGACGCGGCCGTCGCCGTCGTTGTCGATGCCGTCGTTGCAGTCGACGAGGCCGAAGCCGGCCTCCGCGCTGCCGCCCTGGCAGTCGGGATCGTCGAGGTCGACGTAGCCGTCGAGGTCTTCGTCTTCGCCGTCGGCGCAGGAGGGCTCTTCGCTCTCGTCGGTCGCCGAAAAACAGTCGGGGTCGAAGGCGTCGGCGAGTCCGTCGCCGTCGTCATCGTCGCCGTTGGAGCAGTCGCTCACATCGGCGAAGCCGCCTTCGTCGTCATCCCCCACCGTGCCGCAGCCGGGGTCCTGACCGTCCACCCAGCCGTCGCCGTCGTTGTCGAGGGCGTCTTCGCAGGCCGCCACCTCGCTGTTCGACCAGCCGGCGGCGCAGCCGGCGTCCTCGGCGTCGGCGTCGCCGTCGCCGTCGTTGTCGAGGCCGTCGTTGCAGGCGAAGTCGCTGCTCAGGTTGGTCTCGTCGACGCTGGAAAGACAGTCGGGGTCTTCGGCGTCGCGCCAGCCGTCGCCGTCATTGTCGTCGCCGTCGTCGCAGGGGTAGGGGCCTTCGAGGTTGTCGGTGTGGCCGTCGCAGTCGCTGTCACCGGCGTCGGCCACGCCGTCGTCGTCATTGTCCAGGCCATCGGTGCACTCGCTGCTGCCAAAGCCCAGCTCGTCGCCGGCGCCGCCGCTGCAGTCGGCGTCTTCGCCGTCTGCATAGCCGTCGGCGTCGTTGTCGAGGCCGTCGGTGCAGGGGTCGACCTCATTGCTGGTGAGGCCGGTGACACAGTCAGCGTCGTCGGCGTCTGCCGCCCCGTCGCCGTCGTCATCGGCGCCGTTGTTGCACAGTCCCTCGCCCAGCCCCACCTCTTCTTCGCCGCCGACACAGTCGGGATCAGCGGCGTCGGCCCAGCCGTCTTCGTCGTCGTCGCGGCCGTTCTCGCAGCCGGCGATGGGGGAGGGGAGCAGGCCGAGCTCCAGGTGCCACAGGGGCACCTTGCCGGTGACAAAGCCGAGGTCTTCAATCGCCGCCGATCGGGCGACCTCGGCGTCGCCGCGGGTGGCGACGGCCCAGACGGTGAAGGGCCCTTTGTTTTCTCCGGGCTGCAGCTCGAGGATGGGCAGCCCGGCGTAGGCGTCGAGGGACACCGACAGGAGCAGCTCGGGCTCGGGGTCGGCCGGATCCCAGTCGACCAGGGCGAGGCCGTCGCCCAGGTCGCCGACCGCCAGGGGCTCACCCTTGGACGTAAACGGATCGCGGGGATCGACCACCAGGGAGACGGTGTCGGCGGCGTCGCGCAGGGCCTCGGCGTCTCCTTCGAGGGCGAAGCGCAGGCCGGTGCGGGCCGCTTCGCCGCCGCAGCCCAGCGACAAGAGGAGGAGGAGGGCGGCCGGGAGGGTCTTCATGGCAGGCTCACCACCACATCGCCGCTGGGAACGGGGATGGTCTCGGTCTGTTTGGCGATCAACACGCCGCCGGCCGCGAGGCCGACGCCGCCCGCACCCACCGCGGTCCAAAAGGTCCAGCGCTGAAAGAGGGGCTTGGCGGCGACCAGGGCCGAGCGGCCGCCGTCGCCCTCGGCCACCAGCTCGGCGCGGTAGCTGACCTTGCCAGCGGAGGGCACGCTTGCGGTGATGCGGGCGGGCTTTTTGCCAGGGGCCGTCACCTCGATGGCGTAGCGGCCCTTCTCCACGGCGGCGAAGGAGAGCTCCTCGCCGGTGCCGATCAGGGCGCCGCCGAGGAAGATCTGGGCCGCCGGGTCGCCGGTCTTGATGATCAGGGCGGCGCCGCCCTTCTGGAGGGGGGCCTCCACCACGCCCTTGGCGCCGCCGCTGGTGTCGACGCTGCGGATCGCCGTGGCGTAGCCCTCTTTCTCGACGAGGACGGTGTGCTTGCCCTGCGCGATGCCCTGGAGATCGAGGGGGGTCTGGCCCACCGCGGCGCCGTCGAGGCGCACGCTGGCACCCTCGGGGGTGGAGCGCACCGAGAAGCGGCCGGCCGAGGAGGTGAGCTTGTGGTGGAAGAAGAGGTTCTTGCCGCGCGCGAAGGTGAGCTCGCCCTCCAAGGGCTCGGCATTGGGCGCTTCGAGGCGCCAGGTGTGCTTGCCCTCGGCCGGGGCCGGGATGCGCACCGGCAGCGGCCAGCTCTCTTTGCCGTCGAGGATCAGCTTGCCGCCGGGCGGCTCGACGACGAACTCGATGGTGCCGCCTCCGGCCGTGAAGGTGGCGTTGACCTCGCGGGTCTCGTTGGCCGCCACCTCGACCTTGCGCACATCGGGGTCGAAGCCGTCGACGGCGAGGCGCACGGTGTGGGGCCCCACCGGCAGGTACTTGATGATCGGGGCCTCGCCCACGAGCTCGTGGTCGATCCAGACCTGGGTGCCGGGCTGGGGGCTCTTGATCTTGACGATGCCCGTGGCCTGGGGCGCGCTGGGCTCGGCGGCCTCCGCGACGGAGACGGCCCAAAGCGGGCCGCCGAGGAGCATCAGGGCGAGGAGCCAGCCCGGCAGGGGGTTGCGCATGGGGTGGAGCTCACGGGGCAGCGGGGGTCGGATTCGGGCCGAAGGGACCCAGGCGGGCGCGCCTTCGGCCGGTCGAGCGCGGGCCTAGCCTACCACGGCGCGGGCCGGACGGGCTTGGACAGCGGCCGGGGCGCAGGGCCCGGGGTATGTCCGAGCGCGCGATGGAGTGTGTGGATGAACCTGCCGCTGCCCCCCTTGGTGCCTGCCCCCGGATCCCCCGAAGAGATCGTGGCCTTCGAGCGCCTGCAAGCGCGCCTGCCCGAGCTCTTTCATCGGATCGCCCCCGACGAGCGGGGTGAGCAGACGGTGCTGGTGATCCCCAGCCTCTCGCTCGACGCGCGGGAGCTGGCCAAGGTGTCGGGCGTCCACCACTATGAAGAGCGCCTGCTCTTCTTCTTGATGCTGCTGCGCCGGCCGCGCACCAAGGTGGTCTTCGTCACCAGCCAGGCCCTGTCGCCCACGGTGGTCGACTACTACCTGCACCTGCTCACCGGCATCCCCTCGTCGCACTCGCGGCAGCGGCTCACCCTCTTTGACTGTGCGGACTCTTCCTCGCTGCCGCTCTCGGCCAAGATCCTGGCCCGGCCGCGCTTGATGCGGCGAATCCGCGAGCGGCTGGGCGACCTCGATCGCGTACACATGGTCAACTTCAACAGCTCGCCCCTGGAGCGCACCCTGGCGGTGCAGTTGGGCATCCCGCTGTACGCCAACGATCCGGCCCGCAACGATCTGGGCACCAAGAGCGGCTGCCGGGAGATCTTCCGCGACGCGGGCATCCTCTTCCCCGATGGCTACGAGAACCTGCGCACCCCCGATGACATCGCCGAGTGCCTCGCTGCGCTCAAGGTCGACAAGCCCCACCTGCGTCGGGCGGTGGTGAAGCTCAACGAGGGCTTCTCGGGCGAGGGCAACGCCCTCTTCTACTACCAGGACCTCGCCGGCAGCTCGGCGGCCGACCTCAAGGCGCAGATCCTGCCTCGCCTCCCCCAATTGCGCTTTGAAGCCCCCCAGGAGCGCTGGGAGACCTTCTCCGAAAAGTATGGACAGATGGGCGGCGTGGTCGAGGAATTTGTCGAGGGCGAAAACAAACGCAGCCCTTCGTCGCAGAACCGGGTCAACGCCCTGGGCGTGGCCCAGGCGATCTCCACCCACGACCAGGTGTTGGGCGGCCCCTCGGGGCAGGTCTTCCTGGGCTGCACCTTTCCGGCCGATCCGGTCTATCGCATGGAGGTGCAAGAGGCCGGCATGCGGGTGGCTGAGGCCTTGGCCCACAAGGGGGCGCTGGGGCGCTTCGCCACCGACTTTGTGTCGGTTCCCGACGGCCATGGGAAATACACCCACTACGCCATTGAGGTCAACCTCCGCAAGGGCGGCACCACCCATCCCTTTTTGACCCTGCGCTTCCTCACCGATGGCAGCTACGATGCCTCCACCGGCGAGTTCCTGGCCCAGAACGGCACCCCCAAGTACTACTTCGCCTCCGACACCTTGCAGAATGACGCCTACAAGGGCCTGATGCCCGATGATCTGATCGACATCGCCGTCACCCACAAGCTGCACTTCCACGCCAGCACCGAGCGGGGCGTGGTCTTTCACCTGATGGGGGCGCTGTCGGAGTTCGGCAAGTTGGGCGTGGTGAGCATCGGCGACAACCTGCAGCAGGCGCAGTTCCTCTACCGCAAGACCGTCTCGGTCCTCGACCAGGAGGCCGCGCGGCGATGAGCCTGTCTGCCCCGGATGCCGCGATCGACGCCTTGATGCCGAGCTACGATCCAGCGCTGGCCGTGATCGTCGCCGAGCTCCGCCTGATCTTTCGCGGGCTGCCGGGCGCCTCGGAGGGCCTCAAGTGGGCCTCGCCGAGCTACCGCACGGCCGGCGACTGGTTCGCCACCTTCAACAAGACCCGCGATCGGCTGCCGGCGCGCATCATCCTGCACCGGGGGGCGGCGAAGCGGGAGCGGCCGATTGAAGCGGGCGACGTGGCCGATCCCGAGGGCCTGCTTCGCTGGTTGGGGCCGGACCGGGCGGCGATCACGGTGGACAGCCTCGCCTCGCTGCAAACCCGGCGGGCTGCCATCGAGGCGCTCGTGGTGGACTGGCTGCGCTGGGTCTGAGGGTCAGGGGCTGCGCACAAAGCCCGGCACCGGCTGGCCCTCGGCCAGGGCCCGCAGGCGGGGGCCGAGGTCGGTGAGCACGAGGTTGGTTCGCGACTGTTCACCGTCAAAGCCCCAGAGCTGAAAGCTGGCCCAGGCGCCGCCGGGGCCGTACCAGGCGAAGGCGCTGCCTTGGACGGCCTCCCAGCGAAAGGTGGCCCCGCTCGGCTGGTGAACAAAGAGCAAGGTGGGCGGGCGCAGGGGGGCGGTGGCCTCGGCGGGCAGTCGACGGAGAAAATCCGACTGACGGGCCCCGGCCCGTGGGTCGATGCGCGGCTGGGGGTCGCCGGCCTTCTCGTAGACGATCCAGTCGCCCTGGGGATGGGGGTGACCGAGGCGCACATCGGGGGGCGATGCGGCGGGGAGGGCGGGCAGCAGCGTATTGTCGGCGAGGCGGAAGGGGTGGGCGACGAAGGGTCCGTCCTCGGGGCCGCTCCAGACCCACAGGGCGCCTGGCGTGGGGGCGCGGCCCAGTCGCCGCGGCTCGCCGAGGTCGAGGGGGTGGCGTCCTTGTACGACGCCTTCGCGCACCACGGTGATCTGCCTGTCACCGTCGACCTCTTCGAGGAGGGCCACGTTGGTGTTGTCGAGCCAGACCGCTCCCGGCCGCAGGGGCCCGGTCGCCAGGGCCGACACGGACTGACCGCGACCCTCCATCTGGTAGCCCTGGCCCGAGAGGGCGAAGTAGAGGGTGCGGCCGTCGGGAGACCAGGCCCCATCGCGCAGATCGGCGGCGCCGCAGGGCTCAAAGACGAGCTGCAGCCCGTTCTCGGCGGCGCGCTGGCTGAGGCTCCCGGGGTCGCAGGCGTCCCAGGCGGCGCTCAGGTTCTGGGTCAGCTCCCGCCCGGCGGGGGCGCAGGCCAGGGCGCCGAGGAGGGGGAGCAGCCGGCGCACCCGCTACTCGGCCGCGGCGTCGGCCACGGGCGGGCTGCCGGGGTCGAGGAGGGCGAAGAGGCGGGCCTTCTCTGCCTCGAAGCGGCTCCGGTCGGCCGGGGAGAGCGACTCGGTCATCGGCAGATCGACGGTCATCGGGTTGACGTGCCGACCGTTCACCCACATCTGGTAGTGCAGGTGGGGCCCGGTGGCGAGGCCGGTGGCGCCGACGTAGCCGATGATCTGCCCTTGGCGAACCGTGGCGCCCCGCTGGACGGCGATCTTGGACAGATGGCTGTAGCTGGTGGCCTGGGGGCCGAGGTGCTGGATCTTGACGTAATTGCCGTGCCCGCCGGCCTTACCGGCGGTCTCCACCTTGCCGTCGGCCACGGCGCGGATGGGGGTGCCGGTGGGGGCGCCGAAGTCCACGCCCAGGTGGGGGCGGCTCTTCTTCAAGATGGGGTGGTAGCGGGCCAGGGTAAAGCCGCTGGTCACCCGCGAGAACTCCAGCGGGCTGCGCAGAAAGGCCTTGCGGCGGGCCACGCCCTTGGCGTCGACATAGGCGACCTCGCCCTCACTGTTCTCGAAGCGCAGGGCCTCGTAGCGCTTGCCGGCGTTGGTGAGCACGATGGCCAGCGGCGCGCCGAGGCGGGCGAGGGCGCCCTCTCGCCACAATTCCTGGACCACCAGCGAGACCTGGGCGCCGGCCCGCAGCTCGGTGTTGAAGTCGAGGTCATACTCAAAGACCTTGGCTAGGGCGGCGATGTCGGCCGGGCGCAGTCCGGCGTCGACGGCGTCGCGCCACAGGGAGTGGCGCACCGTGAACGAACGGGTGCTGGTCTCATGGGTGTAGGTGAGCTCGTCCACCTGGGCGGTCCAGGCGCCGGCCGCGTCGCGGTTGAGGTTGAGCGTTCGGTCCTCATCCAGGCTCATCTGAACGGAGATGGCGGCGTCGCGCTGCGGATCGACCAGAAACCGGATCGCGTCCCCGGCGCGGATGTGGCCGCGGCCGAGATGCGGAGCGGCGGCGGCGAGGGCGGCCGGCGCGTCGACGCCGAAGGTGCTGAGCAGACCGGAGAGGGTCTCGCCGCGGCGAATCACATGGTCGACCCATTGGGGCTCGGCCGGCGGGGCGGGCTCGATGACCTCTTCGACCTGCGTTGGCTCGTCGGGCAGATCGAGCTCTTCGGCGGCGCTGACGTGCGGCGCCAGGGCGTAGGCGAAGAGGCCGAGCGAGCCGGCGAAGGCGAGGGTGGCGGCGACGCGGAGTGGGCGCATGGACGCACGCGGCAGGGGCGCTCAGCGGACGATCAGGACCACCACGAGGACCCCCAGGACGAGGAGGCCGAGTCCGA
>JBEIQK010000918.1:0-2405 GCA_040376505.1 Alphaproteobacteria bacterium
GAGAGGACCGTGTCGCCGAATTCGGGGTTGGGGGGCTGGGGGAGCACCCAGAGGGCCCCGCCGACCAGTTGGGTGCGGGCGTCGTTCATCACGATGTCGCCGCCCGGGTGATCGGTGCGGGTGGTGCGGTAGACCCGCTCGATGTACTTCGCCTTGTCCCAGGCGTAGACGCTGGAGACCTCGATCAGGCCGACCACATCGCCGTCCTGGTTTCGGATGGCGGCCTTGCCACCGGTCGTGAGCGCGGCGGCCTCGGCGTCGGTGACCGGCAGGGCCATCGGGATGGTCCAGGCGTAGCGCACGCCGTCCCGCACGATGCACTGGTTGTCCAGGACATGGTTCCACTCCGCCTCGTCCATCGGGCCGATCAGCGGCGAGAGGGTGCCGTCGGCGTAGCGGTAGACCGCCGACAGATCGGCGTCGGTCACCCGGATCGAGGGCAGCGAGGCGGCCTCGGCGAGCAGGGCCTTGCGCTGGGAGAAGGGGAGGGTGCGGTTGACGGGCTCAGCGAGGCCGCCGTGAACAGGGACCAGGGCCATGGAAGGGCCTCCAAGAAGGGAGGGCCCTATAACGCCACCCGGGCCCCCAACGCGAGAGCGCCAGCCGCGAGGGGCTGGCGCTCCAGAGGCCGAAGAGGCCGACAGCGACTACCGAACCGCGAAGGGCATGTAGAGGCGAACGGCCTTGCCGTCCTGCTTCTTGCGCACGATGCGCGACTCGTCGACGCCCCACTCGCGGGCGAGGCCGCGGACGGCGGAGAGTAGGCCGCCCGAGCCGCGGGGGGGCAGGGCGGCGTAGGCCATCGCTTCGGCGGTCAGCACGCCGCGCTCGCCAGCCGTGGCGATCGAGCGGTAGATGATGCCGGCGCCGGCGTAGCGGGCCTCGAGGGCCTCGGCGATGTGGTTGATCTCGTCGGACGAGATGATGGCCGCGGGGGCCTCGACGACGGCGGGGGCGGCGGGGGCCTCGACCACCGGGGCAACCTCAACCACCACCGGGGCGGCCGGCGCCACCACGACGGGCTCCTTGACCTTGTTCTTGCGGCCCGGGGGGCGGCCGCGGCGGGGCTTGGGCGGATCGGCCGGCGCGACGACCACCGGGGCCTCTTCGACGGCGGGCTCGGCCTCGGCCACCGGGGCCTCTTCGACGGCCGGTTCGGCCTCGGCCACGGGGGCCTCTTCCACCGCGGCAGGAGCCTCCTCCACCGCGGCAGGGGCCTCCTCAACAACGGCGGCCGCGGGGGCATCCTCGACGGCGGCGGGCGCCACGTCCACCACGGGGGCGGGCTCCTCGACGACCACAACGACGGGGGCTGCGACCGGTGCGGCGACCGTCGCGGCGACGGGGGCGGCAACGGCGCCGACGTTGGGCAGCCAGGCGCGGCAGAAGGCAACGCACTCTTCGGCGGTGCCCTCGGCGGTGATTCCCTGAAGGAAGAGCTTCATGATGATCTCCTGAGGTGTCGGAATGAACGGAGGGGAGCGCACGATCGAGGGGTCGCACAATGCGACGACGAGACGCGCGGACTGAAGTGAGGGCGACGGGCAGACTGGGATGCAGGCCTGGATCGCCAGGTTGCTGCGTCGTCAGTAGTGAACCCGATCGGATGCCTGACCCTGCGGGAACTCAGGCACCGTGAACACGACTGGACTTCAAGCTCCGCGCGCAGGGACCTGCGGAGGAGCCGGATGTCCAGTTTTCATAGAAAGTAGGATATCAAAGTCGATGGGGGTCGGCGATTGAGTCTCAGAAAAAAACTGCAACGATCTTCTTAAAATCAATCGGAGGTTATCTCTTGACGGTGCTTTAGTCTCTGACGCCGACATGGCGGCCGTCGCCTTCGCGGGTGAGAGGGGGCGACCATGCGCTGGATGGCTGCCATTTCTGCGGGTCTCTCCTCCGTCGCCCTCCGGCGAGGCCTCGCGATCTGGGGGCCGGCGGGGCTCGTGTCGGCCCTGGGCGCGATGGGGGTGCTCCACCGGCTGGCAGGCCCGGGCAGGCGGGTGGTGGGCCTGTGGCACCACCCCGACATGATCTCCAATCACTGGCTCTACCGCTGGATCCCAGGAGAGCTGTGGAATGGGCGCACCATCCTGCACAATGACGCCTACTACCTGCCGGTCGGCGACGCGCCCTTTCTCGCCGGAAACGGGGGCGACGCCGTGGCCAGCGCCCTGCTGGCGGGGCCGTTTCCCTGGCCGCTCTCGATCAACCTGTGGACCTGGCTTCTGATCACCGGCAATGGGCTCGGCGGTGCGGCCCTCGCCCGTTCGGGCGGCGCCGGACCGGGGGGAATGGCCTTCGCGGCCCTGGCGATGGTGGCGTCGCCCTACCTCGTGGGGGAGCTGGACGGCGCGCGACTCGCCCAGGGCTCTGTCGGCGCCATGAGCTTGTTTCTGGCGCTC
>JBEIQK010000584.1:0-4287 GCA_040376505.1 Alphaproteobacteria bacterium
ACAGCTCCTGCTGGTGGAGGAGGGCCAGCAAGGCGGGGCTCAACAGGCCCAGCGCCGCGAGACGCAGATCGGCGTCGGGTCGCAGCTCCCCCCGCGCCTGGTGCACGCCGAGGCGGGCCTCGTAGGCCGCCAAGGTCGGCTCCAACATGTGCTGAACGTAGGCCGGACCAAAGCTGGCGTGGCCAAGCCCCCGCACGAGGCCGGCGGCGTGCAGGCGACCTACGCCAGCCAGCCACCCTTCGCGCAGGAAGCCCAAGCAGCGCCGCAGGCTGGAGGGGAGATCCAGGGGCCCCGGATCCGCGACGACGCGCAGATAGGGCGCCCCCTCCGCGCCCACCGCGGCGAGGGCCGCCACCACGAGCCCGTCGAGCCCCCCGAAGTAGTGCTGGATCACCGAGGCGCTGGCCCCCGCCGCCGCGGCGAGCGCGCGAAAGCTGGCCGGCCCGCCCCCCGGATCGAGCAAGGCGAGGCCCGCGCGCCGCGCAATCTCGTCGCGGCGATGGGCAAAGGTGGCGCTTCGGGAGCCGGCGGGTCGAGGCATCGTGGTGCAGATGTACCACAAATTTCTTGACGTCGCCCGCTGGCAGTTTAATGGTTCGTATGCACCAAGAAACCAGACCTCCCCTTGAACCCGGCTGGTGGGTCATCGCCCCCGCCGCCGAGCTCGGCGCTGACCGCGCCCTCACCCTCACCCGCTTTGGGCGCCCGATGGTGCTCTGGCGCGCCGACGGGGCCTTGCGCGCCGCATGGGATGGCTGCCCCCACCGCGGCGCCACCTTCTCGGGTGCCTCCGTGCGCGGCGGGCAGCTCCTCTGTCCCTTTCACAGCTTTGCCTTCGGCCCCGATGGCGCCGCCACCGCAGTTCCCTGTGACGGCCCGTCGGCCTCCACCCGCGGGCTGCAGATGCGGATGCTGCCCGCCCAGGAGGCCCATGGGCTGCTCTGGGTCTGGGTCGCCGCCTCGGCACCCCAGGGAGCGCTGCCCTGGTTTGAGGGCCTCGCCGCCGAGACCTGGACGGACCTCACTGTGGAATTTGAGGCGCCCTGGGATCTGGTCATCGAGACGATGCTGGACTTCGCCCATCTGCCAACCGTTCACGCGCGATCGATCGGGGCCAACTTCCCCTCTGCCATCCAGGTGCGCCAGGAGCTCGGTCCCCAGGGCCTCACCGCCACCGTGGAGGGCCAGCCGGGCGGCATTGCCTGGGCCGCGCCTGGGAGCTGGCGCCTCGACATCACCGATCAGGTCAAGAACGTCGGCTTCTTCACCCCCATCGACGCGGGGCGCACGGCCGTCACCTATCGGTTCTGGCAGGGCTACCTGCGCTGGCCGCCCCTGGCCCGCGCCGTCGGCTGGCTGGCCAACTTTTCAAACCGGCGGGTCGCCAACGAGGATCGCGCGGTGATCGAAGGGATGGCCCGGGCCCGCGCCGCCTTCCCCCAGACCGACCGCCTCGTCGCCGCCGACGCGCCGATCGCCACCTTTCGCCGTGCCCGCCGCGCCTGGCTGCGCAGCGGTCAGCTCGGCGCTGTCCCAGCCCCCGAGGAGGCGGGAGCGGCCCCTTCGGCGGAGGCCTGAGCGTCAGTCGACCATCGCCGCATCCAGCTCGATGGCAGGCCCCTCGCCCGAAGCAGGGAGACCCCAGGGGAGCCCCGGCCCTTCAAATGCGCCGCTCCATCCCAACAGCTCGCCGTGCGCCCCCAGAACCAGCAGCCGGTGGGCCTCGTCGACCTCCGGCACCTGCAAGGCCTCGATCTGCCCCTCCAGCACCCCGTCGGGGACTGGATGGGCCCGGCTCCGGTTTCGGCGCCGCAGCTCCATGGGCGGCGTGCGAATCCACACCAGGGTCACCAGGGCGGCGTAGTCCTGACCCAGCGCGATCAGCGGCGCACGCAGCTCAGCGCGCAGGCTGGTGGCGTCCCACACCACCCGCCGGCCGGCCCGCAAGCCCGCCCGCAGGGCCTCCCGGGCCGCCTGCCGCACCGCGCCATTGGCCGACTGATCTCCACGCGAGGCCCCCAACCGTTCACGAAGATCGTCCATGGAGACGAGGTGATCGTTGGGCCCGCTCAGGAGCCGCGCGACGAAGCGCGACTTGCCGCTGCCCGCCGGTCCGATGAGGATCACCAGCTCCGGCGGCGCGTCGGGCAGGGCGTGGGCGAGGTGGCGGTGGGCCCGCGGATCCGCGATCCGCCCCGCCTCCAGCGCCCGCAGCGTCTCGCCCAGCATCAGGGCCCTCACCGCCGGCGGCCGCTCGGCGCAGAGCGCTTGGACCTCCTGCCGCCAGTCAATCCCCCAGCCCGCCGGCACCTGCTCGTCGGCCAGGGCGGCAAACCATTCGATCCGCTCGACCTGGGCTTCGCGATCGGGGCAGAGGCGGCCGCGCATGTCGGCCAACTCGAGGGCAGCCAGATCGGCCATACAGGCCCGGCGCGAGACCCGGCGCCAGTCGCCCAAGGGTCTGTCCTTGACCACGAGGAGCTTGGGCTCGTGGTGCGAGCCGACGAGGCCCATCACCCGCCACAAGGCCGCGAAGGGCAAGGCATCCAGGTGGGCCAGGGCCGATCGACCGATCGCCTCGTGACGCCGCGCCACCACGCGATCGCGAGCGCCGATGCGCTCGATGCGGGTGATCACGGGCTTGGCGATGTCGTGCAAGGCCGCGCCCAGCACCTGACCCGCGCGCCGTTCGGGCGCGACCGCCGGCAAGGGATGCGCGTACAAGGACTGGAGCACCATCTCGGTGTGAATCGCCACATCGCCCTCGCCATGCCACTCCGGGTCTTGGGGCGTCTGCTCCAGCAAGCAAAGCCAGGGGTGGCCAAGCTCCTCGATGAAGGTGGACAGGCCTGGCTCCTCGCCCGTACACAGTCGTTGCCAAAACCTCATCGCCCACCTCCTGCCGCGAGCCGATTGGGCACCACCGGCGCGGTCATCCAGTGGGCGTCGGTCTGCACATGCTGCGCGCGAACCCACTTGGACACACAGAGGCCGAAGTCGGCGTCGGCGAAGCCGGCGGCGGTACGAACCACAAAGCCCTCCTGGCAATCGAGGCGCAGCCGCCGCCAGAAGTCGGTCAACAGCTCGGCCGATCCCAGACCACGGTAGACGACCGGGACCGTGGACAGCCCCAGCAGCGCCGCCCACTCTTCGGTCTCCGACCGGGAAAGACAACGGTTGTCGGCGCCCCAAACGCTGAAGAGCAGGAAGTAGCTTGGCAACTCGGCGTAGGCGAGGCTGTGGCGGGCGAAGAGGTTCTCGCCGCACAGACGCCATCCGGGCGGGAGTTGGGGCCCCACCCGCGCTCCGAGGGCCTTGACCCAGGCTCGGCTGGGATGGTGGGCGCTGTCGAGCGAGCGGGCGTGGACCCGATCCGAGAGGAGGGTGGTGTTCTCACCGTCCATCTTCTCGGTGATGACGATCTCCTGGCCGGTGAGCCGCGCGATCGACGAGAGGGAGAGGTCGTCGTCGGACCGACCGGGCGAGCCCGGCAGGTGCGGCGTGCGGGGCTACTTGTGAAGCGTCATGACCAAAGCCATCGGCGCCACCCAGGGCGCCAGAGAGGGAGCGAAGACACACAAACCCCAACCCGCGCGCAGCGGGGAAGGGGCAAGGCGGCTCGACTCCTCACATGACGGACTCTTCCTCCCGAGCTACCCGAGCGGAGGCCTCGGCGTCAAGGCCGCCGTCGCCCCAAACCAGGCCGCCGTGGCGGCGTCGGCCGGCAGCAGGCTCTCCAGGGTCAGGTCGGATGCCGTCACGTCCAGCGGGGTCCCCAGGGTGGTCAGCATCGTGAAAAGCCGCAGCTCCACGTCGCCCTTTCGCAGGTGGGCCACCGCGACCGGCAGCGGGCCCTCTGGTGAGGGGCCGAGATTCCGCCGCACCCCCGGGTAGGCCTGCACCTCATCGAGGAGGGCCCTGCGCGCGGCATCCTCGGGAAAGAGCGCCACGGCGCGCTCCAGCCGCCCGAGGATGGCGCCGGCCACAGCCTCGGCGTTGAGGAGGTAGGGTCGCAGCCCCCGCGGATGCAGGGCCGCTCGCACAAGGTTCCCGGCCACCGCCGGCGGGGTCTGTGTCGGATGAAGGAAGGTGTCGAACAGCCGCCGGGCGCCGGCGTTGGCCTCAATCACGTTCCAGCATGCGTCGATCAACACGGCGCCATGCGGGTTGTGGAGGTCCAACAGGCGTGAGAAGGCCTCGCGCACCGGCCCCAGGGAGAGGCTGTCCACCGCGCTCACCGGATACTGCGCCGCCAGCCCCGCGCAGCCGAGCAGCAGGTTGCGGTCG
>JBEIQK010000101.1:0-12670 GCA_040376505.1 Alphaproteobacteria bacterium
CCATTGGGGGCCCAGCCGAGGCGGGCGCCGAGGCCCATGCCAGCTTGATCGCCGGCGACGGAGGGGGCGAGCGACTCGCGCGCGAGGGTCTGTCCAGGGCGGAGGTCAGCGGCCGACAGGCGCAGGAGGAGGCCGGCGCCGGCCTCGGCCCCCGGGGCGCTGAGGTAGAGCCCGCCGCTGGGGAGGGCCAGCGCCGTGGCGCCGAGGCCGTCTCCGGCCTCGCCGAGGATCAGGCCGTGGGCCTGGGTGGCGAGCAGGGGGACTGTGGCATCACAGACGCCCACCGCGCCGTCGCAGTCGCTGTCCACCGCGCCGCCGCAGCGCTCGGCCGCGCCGGGAAAGACGGTGGCGTCGGCGTCGTTGCAGTCGCCGCCCTGGGCTGCAACGCCGGCCGCCGGCGCGCAGCCGACGGCGAGGAGCTCGCCGCCGAAGCCGTCCCCGTCCTGGTCTTGGAAGTGGGGCCCGGCGAGGGTGATGTCGGTGTCGTCGGCGTTGGCCGCGCCGTCGCAGTCCTCGTCCACGCCCAATGTGTCGCACTGTTCATCGGCGCCAGGATGGGTGGCCGGATCGGCGTCGTCGCAGTCTTCACAGGCGATGACCCCGTCGCCATCGGCGTCGCCGAGGCCCACCTCGCCATCGCAGTTGAGGTCGGCGCTGCCATCGCAGGGCTCGCCCAGGGCGTAGGGGTGGGCGGCGGGGTTGAAGTCATCACAGTCGCCGCCCAGGGCGACCAGGGGGGCCTCGGCCGCGCAGGCCAGGACGGCGGCGCCGCCCCAACCGTCGCCGTCGAGGTCTTCGTAGACGAGGATGGCGTCGGCGGCGGTGAGGCCGTCGACCGCGCCGTCGCAGTCATTGTCGAGGCCGTCACAGACCTCCACCCCGCCGGGGAGGGCCTCGCTGGCGTCGTCATCGCAGTCGCCATTGCTCATCACGAGGCCGGGGCTGATCGCGCAGGCCGCCCAGCCGGGGGTGGCGGCGTCGCCCACGCCGTCGAGGTCGCGGTCGGGGGCCACCAGCAGGCCGCCCGAGAGGTCGAGGTCGTCGGTGTGCTCGTCGCGGCCGTCGCAGTCGTTGTCGCGCTCGTCGCACAGCTCCAGGTTGCCGGGGGCCACGTTGGGGTCGCTGTCGTCGCAGTCGACGGCGGCGAGGGGGTTGGTGGACCAGCCGGGGGCCTCGGGGCAGGTGAGGGCCCGGGTGCTGGGGTCGATGGCGCCGTCGCCGTCGACGTCGGCGGCGGCCTCCACCCCGTCCTCCAGGGGGTTTACGTCGATCCACCCGTCACAGTCGTTGTCGGCGCCGTCACAGACCTCCAGGCCGAGGGGAGAGGCGGCGGGGTTGAGGTCGTCGCAGTCGAGATCATTGTCGACGGTTGGGCTCGCCGGGCCTGAGCAGGACATGACATAGGGCTGGCCGGCGCCGCCAAAGCCGTCCTGGTCGAGGTCGGGCCAATAGGGCAGCGTGGGCAGGCCTTCGTCGATCGCGTCGTCGCAGTCGTCGTCGTAGCCGTTGCACTGCTCTTCGCTGAAGGGGTGCACCAGCGGATCGCCGTCGTCGCAGTCGAGCAGGAAGCTCCAGCCGTCTCCGTCGCGGTCTTCATCGAGGGCGAAGCTGTAGTCCTGACTGTCTACGCTGCAGGAAATATCGAAGCGCCCGCACCAGTCCACCCCGCAGCCGGTGAGGGCGAACAGAAGCAGTCCGGCGCGGGGGCTCATGTGTCGGCGATGGGGGTGCGCAGCAGGGCCAGGGGCGGGCTCGACCACCAACGGGCGTGGCGCTGGGCGTCGAGCGACTCGCCGATCTCGGCGGCCAGGGTGAGGGCCTCGGCGCGGGCGGCGGCGGCCTCCTGGCCCTCACAGAGGGGCAGCAGGGCGATGCGGCTCTCCAAGGCCCAGGGGCGAAAGCCGCGGCTGAGCGACATGCGGGCGGCCATGCGCAGCAGCTCGCGGGCCGAGATCTCGCTGCCCAGCGTGGCCCAGGCCATGCCGGCGAGGAGCTGCACCTGGGTGCGCCGGGGCAGGGGCAGGCGAGGGTCTTGGAGGGGGAGGTCGGCGAGGTGCTCGGCGGCGCGGTCGGCCTCGCCGGCGCTGGCGCTGGCCAGGGCGAGCAGCGCGTGCAGGGCCGGTGTGTAGGCCTCGGGGTCCTGGCCGCGGGCCACCCGCAGGCCGGCCTGGCAGTGGGCGACGGCGCGGTCGGGCTCGCCGCGCAGCCAGTGCAGGCGGGCGGCGACAAAGCGGGTGGCCACGATGTCGCTGGCGATGCCGAGCTCTTCGCAGAGCACGAGGCTGCGCTCGAGGTCGCGGGCGGCAGCCTCCAGGTCGCCGGCTTCGAGCAGGGCGGCGCCGCGCACCCGCAAGAGGAAGGCCTCGCCATCGCGAAAGAGCACGTCGGCGGCCTGCACGAGGCCAGCCTCGGCCTTGGACAGCGCAGCACCGAGGCGGCCCTGCCAGGTGTACAGCTCGCCCAGATTGCCGAGAACGACGGCGTGGGCACGCTTGTGGCGCAGGCGGGCCAGCAGGCCCTCGGCCTCGTCGAGGCCGGCGATGGCGGCGGTGAGCTGGCCGCGGCAGGCCTGCACGGCCGACAGCGCCAGGAGGATCTCGGCCCGGCTCGACGCGAGGTCGGGCCCGGCGGCTTGCACGAGGCCCTGGGAGGCGAGCTGCTCGGCGGCGTCGAGGTCACCGGCCTCCCAGGCGGCGGCCGACAGGCGGTGCAGGGCGTCGATGATGGTGGCGCGGTCGTGGCGGCCGCGGGCGGCGTCGAGCACCCCCTGCACGAGCAGCTTGGCGGCGGCCTCTTCGCCGCTGCGGCGCAGGGCGCTGCCCAGATCGAGGCCGGCCCGGGCGGCGAGGCGCACGTCTCCGAGGGCGGCGGCCTCGCTCTGCAGGGTGCGCAGCAGGGCGGTGGCCTCGGCCCAGGCGCCCGAATTGTAGGCGGCCTGGGCCCGCACCTCCACCAGGCCCAGGTGCGTTCGGGCGAAGACCTCGGCGGGGAGGGCGGCGCGGCCGGCCTCTTCGAGGGGCTGGGCCGTGCTGGCGATGCGGGTCGCCTCGGCCAGCAGGCCGCGCTCGGCGAGCCCATGGGCGGCCTCGCCCAGCGCCCGGTAGGCCTGGGCCTGGTCGCCGGCCTTGCGGTGGTGCTCGCCGATCACCTCGGCCACCAGCGGGCCAGCGGCAGGCAGGGTCTCCAGCCCGGCGGCGAGGCGGCGGTGCAGGCTGGCCCGCACCGGGGCCGGCAGCTCGTGGTAGACCAGCTCGCCCAGGCGCGGGTGGGCCATGTCGACGAAGGCGGCCACGCCCACCTTGCGCTCGGTGAGGATGCCGCGGTCGACGAGGCGCTCGACCCGGTCGATCACGGCGTCGTCGTCGCTCTCGTCGATGATGCCGAGCAGCACGTCGAGGTCCAGCTCGCGGCCCGAGGCGGCGACGAGCTCGACGATGGCGCGCTCGGCGGCGCTGAGGTCGGCGAGGCGGGAGAGGATGGTGGCCTTGACCCGGGCGGGCATCTCGCCGGCGACCTCGGTGGCGTCTTCGCTCTCGGCCTCGGGGGCCGAGAGGGCGCCGCTGCGCAGGGCGTCGAGGTACTCCGAGAGGTACAGCGGGTTGCCGCCGGTGTCCTGGAAGAGCCGATCGGCCTGGGCGGCGCCGGCGCTGCCGAGCACGGCGCGCACCAGCCCGCCGACGTCGTCGCGGGAGAGGGGCAGCAGCTCGATGCGCTTGGGGGCCATGCCGAGGCCGGTGCCGTCGCGCAGGCCGGAGAGGGCCAGGGCGGGCAGATCGCTGCGGGCGGTGCCGATCACCAGCAGGGCGGCGTCGTCTCGAACCACCAGGGTTCGCACGAGGTAGCTGATCAGCGCCACCATCGGCTGGGGCGCGTGGTGCAGGTCGTCGAGGGCGATGATCACCGGGCCCTCGCGCAGCAGCTCCACCAGGGCGCCGCGGATGCCGTCGAAGAGCTGAAAGCGCAGGTCGCCCGACACCTTGCCGCGGCCGCGCACGAAGCGCACCACGGCGGCGTCGAGCTCGGGGGGCACGCGGGGGCCGAGCTCGCGGCCGATGCCGCTGGCGATGCGCAGCAGGGCGTCAAAGGCGCCCTCCTGGGGGCCCAGGCGGGCGGACCAGGCGGCGATGCCGATCAGGCGGGCCTGGGAGAGGGCCTCTTGCAGCAGCCGACTGCGGCCGGTGCCGCCCTCGCCTTCGATCAGCACGAGGCCGCCCTGGCCGCGGGTGAGCGCGCTGACGGCGTTGATCACCTCGTCGAGCTCTACAAGTCGGCCAAAGAGGGGCGGGACCCAGCCCGGCCCGGTCTCGGGCTCCACGGGCTCCAGGGTGGGCTGCTCGAGCAGGGCGAGCACCTCGGCGGCCGACTGAAAGCGGTCGCGGGGGGCTTTGGCCAGCAGCTTCACACAGATGGCGTCGAGGTGGGGCGGGATGCTGGGGTCGATCTCGCGCAGGTTGGGCGGCGCCTTGTCGCGGTGCAGGGCGATGTAGCCGGACATGTCGCGGGCGTTGAAGGGCCGGCGCCCCGAGAGCATGGCGAAGAGCATCACGCCGAGGCTGTAGAGGTCGCTGCGGTGGTCGATCGGCGCGCCGGTGATCTGCTCGGGGCTGGCGTAGGCCCAGGTGCCCACCAGCGTGGTGGAGACGAAGGGGTCGTTGTTGGGGTCGAGGTCTTTGACGATGCCGAAGTCGGTGAGCTTGCAGCGGCCTTCGGTGGTGACCAGCACGTTGCTGGGCTTCAAGTCGCGGTGCACCAGCCCTTTGCCGTGGATGTGCGCCAGGGCGCGGAGCAGATCGATCAGCAGCCGCTCGACCTTGGCCCAGCGCTCCAGGGGGGGCAGATCGCGCAGGGCGCGGATCTCCATGTGCAGGTCGCTGCCTTCGACGAGCTCCATGGCGATGTAGGGGTGGCCGTGGATGTCGCCGTAGGCGTCGACGCGGATCACATTCTCGTGGGCCATGCGCGACAAGGCGCGGAACTCGCGGCGAAAGCGCCCGAGCCCGGTGCCGAGGCGGTGGCTCTTCAGCACCTTGAGCGCGACGGGCTCGCCGCCGGGATCGCGGGCCAGCAGCACGATGGCCATGCCGCCGGTGGCCAGCGGGCGCTGGTAGACGTAGGGTCCGATGCGGTCGCCGGGCTCAAGCACGACGCCCCCCATCTCCACCCGGTCGGCGGGGCGGCCGTCGGGGTGCTGGGGGGGCTCGAAGGGGAGGTCAGGGCTGGGCATCCGCGCAGTGTAGCGCAATTGCGCGCGCTCCGCTGGGCTGGGGCCGGGGGCCCCCGGGGCGGCGCGCGTGGGGATGGCCGTTGCAGCGAGCATCGGTTGAAGGGGGGATTCCGTTCGCGGCGGAGTCCGGGTCGATCCCACTTTTGAGGCTGAGCCTCTCTCCACGCTTTAATCCCCATTGCGCGAGAAGATCGCCTCCACCGGCATCACCGGAGAGCTCAACCCCAGCTCCAACCTGCCAATCGGCAACCTCGGCGATCTCAACCCGGCCGGGTGCCTCCCCGTCGACGTCTGTATTGGTTCCGACGATCCGCTCACCTCCGCCCCCTGCTGTCGGCCCCTCCTACAAACACCCACCCGTTAACAGATCCACCCGCCCATCCCCGTTGAAGTCCCCCAGGCGCAGGTCCTCCAGCCCCTCCACCTGATGCCGCACCGTGGCCCAACTCCGCCGACCCCCGATGCTCACCCGCAGGGTCCAGTCCGACAAGCCCAGCACGTCGGTGACCCCGTCGCCATCGACATCGGCGAGGCGCAGGCTCTCGAGGGTCTCCCCCGAGACCGCCAGATCCGCCCAGGAGGCCGCGCCCCCCTTCGACCAGCGCCATTGGGCCCCATCGGCCGTGAACACATCGGCCAGCCCGTCGCCATCGAAGTCGCCCACCGCCAGATCCCCAATCGCCGAGCCCGAGCTGGCCAGCAGCACCGCCTCGCCGCTGCCGCCCGGGTAGTAGCGCCAGCGACTCCCCTCGGTGGTGAAGAGGTCGTCGCGGCCATCGCCATCGAAGTCGCCCACGCGCAGATCGCCGATCGGCTCTGTCGAGGCACGCAGCTCCGCCCAGGAGGCGGCACCGCTCCGCGACCAGCGCCAGACCCCGCTCGTCGCCGAGACCACATCGTCGACCCCGTCGCCGTCCAGATCGGCCAGCAGGAGCGAGCCCACCCCCATCCCCGAGGTGGCCAGTCGCGCCCAGGAGCCGCCGTCGGGGTGGGCCCAGCGCCAGGCGCTGCCGTCGGAGCCAAAGACATCGTCGCGGCCGTCGCCGTCGAGGTCGCCCACCAGCAAGTCGCTGGCCGGGGTGCCCGAGGCCGAGCCATGGCGCACCGGGCCGTCGAGGCCATCGGCGAGGCACCAGCGCAGGGTGCCGCAGTCTCCCGCCGACTGTTCATAGGAATTGGGCGCCGAGGTGCCATCGGGGGCCAGGTCGACATAAAAATTGCCAAAGAAGAGCCGCTGGAGCGTGGCGTCTTCGGCGCGGGGGGCCACACAGTTGTCGTAGAACCAGGCCCCGGTGGTCGGCTTGCCGCGCACGACGAAGCTGTAGGAATCGGGCACCAGCACGGTGTTGCGGTGAACCCGGATGTCGCCGCCGGCGTCGGACGAGCCGCTGTCGGTGGCCTCGTTCTCACCGTGCATGTCAAAGACATGGCCGTTGGCCAAGGCACCCATCAGGTTGTCGCGGGCCTCATAGTCCTCTGAAGCGTAGCCCTGGCCGGCCACCGCGTGGCGCAGGGCGTCGAAGCGGTTCCAGCGAATCAGCGCCCGGGTGGGGTCGCTGCCATAGAGCACCACGCCATAGCCCAGGCCCTGTCGCCATCCGTGATGGATGTGATTGTGATGGATGTCGGCGTTCACCGCGTTTTTGACCGCCACCCCCGCGTAGGTCCAGCCCGACAGCTCGTTGTTGTCGACCTCCAGGCCGTCGTAGCCGGTGGTGCCGATGGCGAAGGCGGTGTCGGTGCAGTAGGCGCAGTTGGGGTCGCCGGTCACGTCATTGGGGCAGTCGCTCGGCCACTCCGGCGGGCAGGTGTCGGGATCGGGCCCCCGCAGGCGCAGGCCGGTCACCCGGACCCCGGCGCCGCAGGCCGCGAGCATCGGCGAACGCGAGCCGGCCTCGCTGAAGAGCAGCCCGCCGGGCCCGCCCTGGCCCCGCCCGCCGGCCAGCCAGACGCCTGCCGGAATGCAGAGCGAAGCCCCGGTGAGGTCGATCGCCGCCTCGTCTTCGACCCAGACGATGCTCCCCGCGGTCGCCGCGGTCAATGCCGCCTCCAGCGCCGCCCGATCGCTCACCCGACGGACCACCGGCCAGGTCGGGTCCACAATGTCGGGGTAGCCAGCCCCGCCCCCATGGCGCCAACCATCCGCCGCCGTCGGGCTGTCGGTGTCGGGGCGATCCGGCAGCGTCCAGGGCGCGCCGCTGTCGGCGGTCTCGCCGGTCTCCACGGGGCTCGTGTCAGCGGTCTCGCCAGGAGATTCGCTGTCCACCGCGGAGTCGACCGGCAGCGCGCTGTCGACGGCGCTGTCGGCGGGGCCCCGCGCCGAGCCACCCCAGTTGGGTGTGGCGCTGCAGGCGAGCAGGAGCAGGAGCATCGGCCGCACCTCCGGCCCCGCAGCCTACCGCACGGGGAGGATGCGCAGGTGCGGATCGGCGCGGTCCATCCGGCCGGCGCTCTCGGCGAAGTGCGCGGCGGCCTCGGGGTGGATGGCGAAGCGGGTCTCCTCGTTCAGGATGACGATGCGGCCGATGTCGCGGTTGGTGATGCGGCCGCGGCGACAGAGCATCGGCACGATCCAGCGCGGGTCGGCGTTGTGGTTGCGGCCGACGTTGACCCGGAACCAGACGGCGTCGTGCTCGCCGCGCTCGGGGCGGGGCGGGCGGGCCTCGATGGTGGGGACGGGCCGGCCCTGGCGCTCGGCGAAGGAGGGGCGCTCGGCGTAGGGGGTGCGCTCGGGCGGGGCGGCCTCGACGGGCGGGGCCTCTTCGCGGCGGGCCTGGGGGCGGGTGTAGGGGGGCGCGGGGCGCTCGGCGTAGGGGCGGCGCTCGTAGGGGCGCTGCTCGACGAAGGGGGCGCGCTCGGTGCGCACGGGGGCCGGCGGGCGGGTCTGCAGCGAGGCGACGATCTCCTCGGGGGCCGGCACGGCCGAGCGCAGGCGGGCCACCAGGGCGCCGACCAGCACCTCGGCGTCGCCGGTCTCGAGCAGGGTCTTGGCGACAGCGCGGTCGTCCTCGGCCACCTCGCCCACCAGCTCGGCGATGCGGGTGGCGAGGCGCTTCTGGTCGAGCTCGAGGATGGCCTCGGCGGTGGGGGGCGGCGACCAGGAGGGGTCGACCTTGGCGGCGCGGACGAGGCGCTGGGCCAGCATCCGGCGGTTGAAGGGCACCACAAGCACGGCGGTGCCCTTGCGGCCGGCGCGGCCGGTGCGGCCGGAGTGGTGCAGCAGGGTCTCGGGGTCGCGGGGCAGGTCGGCGTGGATCACGAGGCCGAGGTCGTTGAGATCGAGGCCGCGGGCGGCGACGTCGGTGGCGACGCAGACCTGGGCGTGGCCGTCGCGCAAGGCCTGCAGCGCGCGGTTGCGCTCGGCCTGGGAGAGCTCGCCGGAGAGGGCCACCACGCGAAAGCCGCGCTCGTGCAGGTTGGCGAAGAGGCGGTTGACGGCCTCGCGGGTGGTGCAGAAGACCAGCGCGCTCTTGGGCTCGACATAGCGCAGGATGTTCACCACCGCGTGCTCGCGCTCCTGGGGGGCCACCAGGGCCACCCGGTACTCGATGTCGGTGTGGGGCTCGTCCTTGCCCTGGGCGGCGATGCGCCAGGCGTCCTTTTGGAAGGCCTTGGCCATCTGCTCGATCTCGGGGGGCAGGGTCGCCGAGAAGAGCAGGGTGCGGCGGGTGGCCGGCGTGGCGTTGAGCAGGGTCTCCAGCTCTTCGCGAAAGCCGAGGTCGAGCATCTCGTCGGCCTCGTCGAGGACGACGGCGGCGAGGCCCTGCAGGTGCAGGTTGCCGCGCTCCAGGTGGTCGCGCAGGCGGCCGGGGGTGCCCACCACGATGTGGGCGCCGGCGGCGAGCGCCCGGCGCTCCTTGTAGAAGTCCATACCGCCGACGCAGGCGACCACGCTGGCGCCGGTGGGGGCGTAGAGCCAGTGCAGCTCGCGCTGGACCTGCAAGGCCAGCTCGCGGGTGGGGGCGACGACGAGGGCCAGCGGGGTGGAGGCCGGGCCGCTCACGCGCTCGGCCTCGCCAAGGAGGGTGCGGGCGAGCACGAGGCCGAAGGCGACGGTCTTACCGGAGCCGGTGCGGGCGGAGACGAGGAGGTCGCGGTCGCGCGCCTCGTCGGCCATCACGGCGGCCTGGACGGGGGTGGGCTCGGCGTAGCCACGGGCCGTGAGCGCAGCGAGGAGGGTCGGATGGGCGTTGACAAAGGGCACGAGGCGCTCCGGGCGGGGGCGCGGGGCTATCCGATCTGCGCGGCGGGCGGGGTGCCGCGGCGCAACATCTCGTCATGGTTGTGTCATCCACGGCAGGTCGCGCCGGATTACCCCCGTTTCAGGAGGCCCCCATAGGCAACACCACGGAAGCTGCCACTGCGGCGCGGTGCAATTGGACGTCGAGCTGGAGCTCTTGAACCTGATGACCTGCAACTGCTCGATCTGCGGTCGCACCGGCGCGATCATGGCCTTCGTGCCGGCGAGCAAGGTGACCCGCACGGCCGCCGACGACGCCGAGACCGACTACCAGTTTGGCAAGATGCGCATCCACCACAGCTTCTGCCGCACCTGCGGCGTGCGCACGATGGGCACCGGCCCCGGCCACGACGGGCAGCCCTGGCATATGGTCAACGTGCGCTGCCTCGACGGGGTCGACGTTCACAGCCTGGCCATCGCCCAGAAGTACGACGGCCGCGCCGTTTAGCCCTTGGCCGGCTCCTCGTCGCAGGCGGCGGTGGGGTCGAGGTTGTGGCTCTTCAGGTAGGCGCCATTCGCGTAGCCATCGGGGTTGTCGAGGAACATCTTCTCGCAGCTGTCGCAGCAGAAGAAGTACCGCACCCCGGCGTGGTCGGTGAAGGAGACGGCGTCGGCCGGGGCCTTGATCGCCATGCCCATCACCGGGCAGGCGATCTCGCCCGCGGCGTTGCGGAAGGTGGGCGGCATCGCGGCGCCCTCGGCCCGGCCGGCCTCAGCCACCTTCACGGCTGCCCAACTCGCCTCGGCCGGCGGGTAGGCCGGCGCCGCGTCTGCCACGGGGGCGGGTGCGGTGATCGGCGTGGCCGGATCGGCCTTCTCACAGGCGATGAGCAGCAGGGAGACGAAGAGCGCGGTCTTCATGGCCACCTCCAAGGCGGGGGCTGTCCGCTATCTCAACCATCGGCGGGCGGCGTGGGGCCCAGCACCAGCAAAAAGCTCACCCGGGCCGTGCCATCGGAGAGGTGCTCGACGGTGAGCTGGCGGTCCTCGGGCTTCTCTTCGAGGGTGGCCCCTTCCGGGATGTCGACCTCCTCGGGGAAGGCGAGCTGGGTGTTGAAGAGCTCGGTGCCGTCGAGGAAGACCTTGATGTGAATGTGGGGCACATTGTAGGAGAGGGTGGCCGGGTCTTTGAGCAGCACGGGCGGGATGACGGTGGTGAAGCAGTACCCGCCGTTGGCGTTGGTCAGCACCTTGCCGCGCCAGCGGAACTCGTCGGTGGTGAGGTCGTACTTTCCGTCGGGGCCGGCCTGCCAGATGTCCAGCTCGGCGTTGCTGATCGGCTCGCAGGCGGTGTTGATCAGGCGGCCGGAGACCACAAAGGGGATGCCGCCCTCGCCCTCCACGCGCAGGTCGTCGCGAAAGGGGGCGCCGGCGCGGTAATTGGGGCCCTCACCGTCGGGCGAGGTGGGGGTGGAGCAGTCCTCGGGCAGGGCCTGGTCGCGGCCCTCGCAGAGGTCGATGGGCTCGGCGGAGTCGGCGGTGTCGAGGGGGCTGCTGGTGTCGGCCGAGTCGGTCGGGCTGCTGGTGTCGGCGGGGTCGCCGCTGTCTCCGGGCGCCGCGGCGCGGTCGCCATCGCCGCCGCCCGGGCCGCTCTTGGGGGCGCAGGCGACAAGAGCGACGGCGGTGAGGCCGTGGAGGAGCTGGCGGCGGCTTTGCAGGTCCATCGAATCTCCGATCAGGGGGCGGTGCGGGTGAGCTCGTCGGAGAGGAAGCTACGCTCGCTCCGCACGGCCAGATCACAGTCGGCCAGCGAGACCTTGCCGAGGCTCGGATCGTAGGGGTCGAGGTCCTCGATCCGCAGGGCGCAGGCCTCGCCGATGGGGCTTGGCAGGCGAAGGGCGAAGTGGCGCCCGAAGTGGTGGTGGTCGGGCCGGTAGGCGAGCTGGTGGTAGTCGGTCTGCGAGAAGTCCACGCCGTCGAGCTGCCCTTCGGCGGAGACGAAGGCGTGGGGCTCCGTGCTGGCGAAGCTGTACCCGATGTGCAGCTCGAGTCGAACCCAGCCGCCCTCAAAGGTGACGAGGTGGCTGTTGCGGACCCAGGTGGCGGCGCTCTCGCAGGGGGAGACGGCGTAGGCGGTGCCGTCGGCGGCGGTGAAGGTGGCGGCGAAGGCGGTGGTGCCAACCTCGGTGGGGCCGAGCCCGTCGATCGGCAGGGCGCTGCCTTCGCTCAGGTCGTGCAGGGCATAGGCGGCGAAGGTGCCGACCTCGCCGGGCTCTTCGAGGGAGAGCTGCCAGAAGCTGCCGGCCGTCTGGGTGATCACCTCGCCCTCGCCAGCCGAGGCGACGACCGCGCCGTCGCCGCCGCGGGCGCACATCGGCAGGGTCATCGGCGCGGTGAGCGAGGTGGTGGGCGCCGGGTAGCTGCCCGGCACGATGCGCACCTGCATCTTGTGGGCCATGGCCTCTTCGAGGGTCCAGGTCTCCTCGGCCCAGGCGCAGTACAGCGCCCCGCCGGTGACCGCGAGGGTGCCGGCCCAGGCCGCGTCGCCGACGGCGCTGTCGGCGCTGGGGCAACCCTCCCAGAGGTCGGCGTCGGCGTCGGCGTCCGTATCAGCGTCGCTGTCGGCGTCGGCGTCGCTGTCGGCGTCGGCATCGGTGTCCGCGTCGGCCTCGTCGCCGGGGCCGCTGTCGGCGGGGTCTTTGGAGGAGCAGGCCAGCAGGAAGAGCACGGTTGTGATGCGCATGCCATCAGTCTGCCACGCTGCCGCCCACAGGTGCTACCCGCTGGCGTAGGATGTCTCCACTGCTCCGAGCCCCGCCTTGTCGCCCGCATACAGGAAGAGGAGCGCGAGGTTGTAGTGGGGAGCCGCGAGCGAAGCGTCGAGCGCGACGGCCTTCTCGAGCGTGGTCTTCGCTTCTGCGTAGCGCGCCGCGAGGCGATACGCGTCGCCGAGGGCGGTCATCACGAAGGCGTTCTTCGGCGCGAACCGTGCAGCGGTCTCGAGCGGGACGATCGCCTCTTCGGCGTTGCCGGCCTCGAGCTTCATGACGCCGAGCGCCAGCGCCGCCTCGGTCAGATCGGGGCGAAGCGCATAGACCTTCGAAAACGCGTCGAGCGCCGCCGTGCGCCGACCGGGAGTCCGACGATCAATCACGGCGCGCAGCAGGAGTGCCTCCGCGCAGTCTTTCGCGCGTGCAGGCGTCGCCTCGTCGATGCCGTCGAGCAGCGCCTTGAGGGCGTAGGCGGTCATCGAGACCCGGCCCGCG
>JBEIQK010000787.1:0-3001 GCA_040376505.1 Alphaproteobacteria bacterium
CTCTACCGAAAAGGACCGCGACGGCGCAGGGGCCTCGGCGGGGGTGTCGGGCAGGGCCGGCGTCGCGGAGAGGTCGGCCAGCAGGTTGGGCGAGGCCGAGCCGGTCATGCCAACCAGCAGGCGCCGGGTGCCGCCGTCGCCGTCGACGACCTCGAGGATCACCACCGAGCTGCCCGGGCCGAGGGGGGCGCGGCCCACGACCTGGATGGGGACCTTGGCGCTGACGATCTTGGAGAGGCGCCCGCGCAACAGGTAGAGCCCAACCCCTGCGAGCACCACCAGGGGCGCCATCCACAGCGGAAAGTCGGGCAGCCGATCGGGGGTGAGCGCCTCGACCTGCAAGGGGCCCGGGGTGGGGCCAAAGAGGCGATCGAATTCCGCCTGTTGACGGCGGCGCTCGGCGTCGGCCTCGGGCTCGCTGGTCTCGGGATGGTCGACCGCGACTGCCTGATCGCCCGAAGGGCTCTCACAGAGCTCGCCGGTGGTACCGCAGTCGATCGCCGGTTGGGCGGGCGCCACCTCAGCCACGGGAGGGGGCGGCGGATCGGCCGGCACCGAAGGCGGTGGCCGACGGGGTCGACGGCGCCGCTTGGAGGGCTGCGGCTCAGCGGGCGCTTCGGCGGCCTGCTCCTGGGCCCGAACAGGGCTCGCCCACAGGGCGACCTGAAGGAGCAGCGCCGCCGCGATCAACTGTCCTCCCGCGGCCTGCCGACGACCTCGGTGATGCGCAGGGCGACGCGCTCGCCGACCATGACGAGCTCGCCACGCGCCAGCACCCGCCCGCCGACCACGAGGTCGAGGGGGCGATCCATGGGCTGGTCAAGCTCCACCACATCGTCGGCTTCCAGCGCGGCCAGCTCTTTCAAGGCCATCCGGCGGCGACCGAGCTCGATGACCACGTCGACCGGGATCTCCCCGAGGAATGTCACCTCGTCAAAACCCTGGGTGTCGCCTTGGCGGGCCATTCGAGAACCTCCATTCTGCACTTTCGCGCGCAGGCCCGCTGCGGACCTGGCGCTGTCATTCAGCGAGCGCCTGCGAGCGGTCGCTTAATCAACTTTTCGCCGCTCGGCCCTAGTCGGCGAGCTTGCGGAGCACCCGCACGGAGCGCTGCCCGTTGGCGTGGCCGGCTTCGCCAATCACCACCGGGCGATCGTTGACGCGGAGGATCGCCCCTTGCAGGGCGCCCATCGGCAGCAGGTCGCCCGGGCGCAGCGCCCGAAGATCGCGCACCCGCATCGGCAGCCGCGCCATCTCACCCACCAGCTCGATCTCGAGCGGCATCACGCGCGCGAAGTCGGGGCCCTTGGGGCTGGACTTCTTGCGCTCCGGCCGGGTGGGGCTGCCGATCCCGCGCAGGGTCTGGCTCGGGATCGCCACGCACATGAGACCGTAGGGGGCCTCGGCGGGCCCGAAGTCCAGCACCGCCGAATACATTTCTTCATCGGTGCTCTTGCCGTCCATCACGCGGGCGTTGCCGGGCGAGCCCTCCAGCTCGATGCTGGGCACTGGCCGGCGCGGCCAGGTGGCGATGAGGTCGCGGGTGATGTCTTGAAAGATGCGCAGGGCGATGCGCAGCTCGACGGGAGAGAGGGGGCGGGCGTCGCTGCCGGCCTCCTCGCTGCCGGCGTCGTCGCCGAGCATGGCGCCGATGATGCGAGAGAGCACCGGGCGCTGAATCACGGCGAGGCCGCCATGACCGAGCGTGTCAAAGCGCAGCAGGCCGAAGACACCGGTGTCTCGAAATTCGGTGTCCTTGATCAGCTCGCTCAGCCGCCGGGTCTCGACGGTGGCCAGCCGGACCTGAAAGTCAGTCGAGCTGCGGCTGACCATCCGCCCGCGGATCCGAAGGGCGAAGGCCCGTAAGAAGACCTCGACCAACGGCATGGCCGCCTCGCTGCCGCGAGACCGACCCTGAAAGAGCGGATTGTTGTTGTCTGAGCTCATGCGCGCAGGCCTCGACTGTCCGTCGGTCGGATCATGAGCCTTACTGGATCACGAAGTTGGTGAAGTAGACCCGCTCGACCTTCTCGGGCGCCAGGACCGCGTTGCTGCGCTTGAGCACCTCGTCCTTGAGGCGCATCTTGCCTTCGAGGCCGTCCAGCTCCAGGTAGGTGTAGTCGCTGGCCAGCACGATGATCGCGTCGCGGAGTTGGGCCTCTTTCTTGACCACGGACTCCTGGGCCTTCGCACCGGGGACCTCCAGGGAGATCTCCATCAGCAGAAGGCGCCCGCCGCCCGAGTCGCGGAGGTTGACCGTAAAGCTGCCCACCGACTTGACGTCGCTGGCCGGCACCGCGGCCGCGCCGCCGCCGCCGCCATGACCGCCACCGCCTTCGTCCTCTTCGGCCTTGGCCTCTTCGCCATGACCGCCCGACGCGGAGGCCTCGGCCTCTTCACCGTGACCGCCCTCATCGGCCGCCTCTTCGCCCTCCGCCGGGGCTGGCGCCGCGCTCAGGAAGGTGCGATCGACCACAATGCCGCCGCCCAGCCCGCCCAGAAGGGCGACCGCGCCGATGATGATGGGCAGCGGGGACCGCTTCTTTTCGCCGTCCTCCTTCTTTGCTGCTTCTTCTGCCATCCGTTCCTCCGAGGGCCCAATCCTGAACTTCGCCGCCCTTGCGGGGGCGCCTGGCGCCAAGCGTTCGGCGCTTCACAACGAAGCGACCTCGCCCGCTGCGCTGCGCAGCCGGGCGAGACCGGTTGACTCACACGAGCTGGACGAGCTCCTGGAGGGTGTCGTTGGCGGTCCCGATCATGCGGGCGTTGGCCTGGTAGGTGCGCTGCGAGGTGATCATGTTGACGAACTCGTCTTCGAGGTCAACGTTGCTCTTCTCCAGGGCGTTGCCGATGACCTTGCCACGGCCGCCGGTGTCGGGCTGGCCGATCGCCGGCTGACCCGAGGCGAGGGTCTCACGGAAGAGGGTGTTTCCCACCCGCTCCAGACCGGCGTTGGACGGGAAGCGGGCGAGCACCACGCGGCCCAGCTGGATGTCCTGCC
>JBEIQK010000507.1:0-4860 GCA_040376505.1 Alphaproteobacteria bacterium
CCCGCGACACCGGGAGCGGCTCGCCGCGTGACACGGGCGGCGGCGGTGGTAGCGACACGGCCACCACCGAAGACACAGGCAGCGCCACGGACGACAGCGGCTCGGGCGCAGACACCTCGACCACGGATGACACAGGTACCGCCGACACCACGCCTGTGGTTCCGGGCTGCGTCGACACCTCGGACTGCGCCGACCTCGCCTGCGTGAACGGCGAGTGTGCGCTCCCCTG
The DNA here is from genome assembly GCA_040376505.1 of Alphaproteobacteria bacterium. GTDB lineage: Bacteria > Myxococcota_A > UBA796 > UBA796 > UBA2385 > JBEIQK01. The sequence goes on from JBEIQK010000507.1 coordinate 230, forward strand.
CGCGACGGACGACAACTGCGCCGCCGGCTATGCCTGCGTCGCCGGCAGCTGCCTGCCCGCCTCCTGCACGACCGATAGCGCCTGCAGCGACGGCAACCCCTGCACCACCGACTCCTGCACGGCCGGCCTCTGCGCCCGCGCCCCCCTCTTTGGCGCCGTCGCCGACGAGCCCGGCAACTGCCAGCACATCGAGTGCGCGGCCGGCGTCCCCACCATTGTCGAAGACTTCACCGATGTGCCGCCGCCCGACCGCATCGCCTGCACCATCGAGCAGTGCGTGCCCAGCCGCGGCCCCCAGAGCGTGCCCAACAACGCCCTCTGCGACGATGGCGACCCCTTCAACGGCGATGAGATCTGCTCCATCCCCGACGAGGCCTGCATCTCGGTCCCCGCCACCTGGATCTGCGATGAGCCCGAGCCGGGCTACACCGGCACCGAGGTCTGCGATGGCTCCGACAACAACGCCAACGGCCAGGTGGACGAGGGCTGCCCCTGTGTCTTCGGCACCACCCAGGCCTGCTTTGCCGGCGCCCCCTCTGCGCGCAACGTGGGTGGCTGCCTCGACGGCAGCCAGACCTGCCAGAACCGTGCGGCGCCCGCCTGGGGCCCCTGCATCGGCGGCTTCCTCCCCGCTGAAGAGGTCTGCGACACCAAAGACAACGACTGTGATGGCTGCGCAGACGACATCCCGGACTGCGATGCCTCGCTCGCCTGCCCCACCGAGGTGACCGCGCCCCCGCTCCAGCTCTACGTGCTCGACGGCCCCGCCGTGCTCGGTACCACCGGCACGGGCTGGAACTGGACGCTCCGCGCTCCGCCCAACAGCGCCGTCCGCGGCGTTGCGGCGCCCACGGCGGCCCGCACCACCTTCACCCCCGACGTCTCGGGCGACTACCTCGTCTCCGTCACCTTCACCGACGACAAGGGCAACACCCAGGGCTGCTCCTGGATCGTCAAGGTGCGGGGCAAGGGCCTCCGCGTCGAGATGCGCTGGAACACCTTCGGCAGCGTCGACATCGACCTTCACCTCCACCGCGCCGGCAGCACAGCCAGCTGGTGCGACATGGCAGATACCTGTTACTACGCCAACTGCGCCGGCACGTTCGGCAGCATCAACTGGGGCTATCCGAACTCCACAGGCCTCGACTGCCCCGGCGGCACCGGAACCTGCAAAAACCCCCGCCTCGACCTCGACAACATCTCGAGCTCGTCGCCCGAGAACATCAACCTCGACAACCCGCGCACCGGCGAGACCTTCCGCGTCATGGCGCACATGTATGGCGGCACGGCGGCGACCCGCCCGGTCATCACCATCTACTGCGGCGGTCTTGTCCGCGCCGTCTTCGGCGAGGCGCCCGACCCGGTCACCCTCACCCGCTCTGGCGGCTCCTGTGGCGGTGACACCTGGCGGGTTGCCGACGTGACCATGATTGTCGATGCGGGCACCGGCCTCATGGATTGCACCGTGGCGCCGATCGTCTCCAGCGGCGGCTACGACGTGCGGAACAACAGCAGCGCTTTCTGACCGCACCGGGTCTCCCGGCGCTAACAACAGCAGCGCTTTCTGACCGCACCGGGCAGCCCCGCGCTGAAGTCAGGGATTGGGTAGTAGCTCGACGGGACTCCCCGCGCTGCAGGTTAGGGGGCGAGGCAGCCGGTCGCGCCGGGTCTCCCCGCCCTGAAGCTCATGGAGCTGGGTAGCCGGTCGACGGGACTCCTCGCGCTGCAGGTTAGGGAGCTGGGTATCCAGCCGGCAGCGTCGTCGTCTCGGTCGCGGCGGCCTCCACCTCGGCCTGCGTGAAGGGCACCGCGTAGATCTCTTCGCGGAGCCAGCCGGGGATCTGGTCGCCGAAATGGGGCGTGCCGCTGTGGGCGCTCACGCCGCCGTTGAGTGAGCCGAAGACCTTGGGCGAGGCGCCGCCCATGTCGACGCAGTACCGGATCTGTGCCCCCTCATCCTGCAGGTAGGGGAAGGGCGAGGGCTGGCCCTCTGTGACGAAGGGGAAGTCGGTCGGGTTGACGGCCCGGAAGGAGCTGTCTTGCGGCGCCGCCACCGTGTTCAGGTCTGCGTAGACCACATGCTTGTGCTGCGTCTGGTGGATGTCGCCCCAGGCCCAGCTGGCCGGGTCGGAGTCGGCACCGAAGTGGTCGCGGAGCTGGCCGATGGCCTGGTCGAGCGCGCGCAGGGCGATCTCGTCGAAACCCTCCTGGATGTCGCGGGTCCGTGTGTCGTTGAAGAAGTTGGCCCCCGACGGCGGCGTGCGCCCCGCCAGCCAGTTGGCCGTCGCGCGGAGCCCCACATTGTCGAGGTCCTTGGCAACGAGCCCGAAGAGCGGATCGACCACATCGTCGCGGAAGGTCTCGAAGAGGAAGTGGACCATCCAGACATTGAAGACCGAGGTCGCCGCGCTCTCCACGCCCTGGTTGCGGTCCCAGCCCTGCAGCAGCCGGATGGCCTTGCAGCGGTCGGAGGTTGCGTCGGCGCAGAGCTGCGGCTCGAGCGCGAGCAGCCGCTCGAGATAGAGCGGCGCGACAATGGAGCTATTGTTGGCCTGCAGCGCCCGGTTGAGGTCGGTGGTGATGCCGCCTGTCAGCTTCCACTCCTCGATGACCTCGGTGATCCGATGGGCCCGTGAGCCCAGGTCGAAGAAGTGGCCGAAGTAGAAGGGCGCCGTCTCCGGCAGGTTGTCGAGCGGCCCCTCGTTGATGCTGTTGTTGGCCGTGACCACGTAGCCCTTCGCCGGGTCGATGAGCTTGGGGATCTCGTCGTAGGGGGTGAAGCCCTGCCACTCGTCGCCGCCGTCACCCGCGAGCGGCAGGTAGGGCGGCTTGACCAGCACCGACTGCTGCCGAATCGGCCACGGTCCCGCAGGCACGTAGCCCACGCGGCCGCTCTTGTCGGCGATGGTCCAGTTCATCGCGCCCGTCCGGAAGTTCCGGAGCGCCTCCACCTGATCGGTCAGCCCGGCCGACTGCAGGAAGAGACGGAAGGTGACCAGGTCGGGCGTGTCGGTCTCAAAACCGGCCCAGCGGATGGAGAGGAAGATGTTGAGGTTGCTCAGGATGCGGCTGAGCTCGTCCGGGAGCAGGTCGTTGAGGAGCGGGCCGTGGCCCGGGATGCTCCGCACGGTCACGGTCTGCGGCACGGCGTCGGCCAGCGCGCCGCCCTCGGGACGCACATAGATGACCTCCTCCGTGAAGGTGATGGGCCGCTGCTCGCCCTCGTAGCGGTAGGTCGTCTTGGTCGGGTCGAAAACCTCGCGGTAGAGGTCGCCAACGTCGCCGAAGGCGTTGGTCAGGCCCCAGGCCACCTCGCTCGTGTTGCCGATGAGGACGAGCGGTGCGCCGGGCGCAATGTAGCCGAGCGCGCCGGTGGTGTTCTGGCTGAGATCGACGACGTGGGTGGGGTAGAGGCGGGAGGGCTGCTCGAGCGACATGTGGGTGTCGTTGCAGAGGATGGCGCCACCGGAGGCGGTGTGTGCGCCGGCGATCGCCCAGCTGTTGGAGCCGCCCACGTTGCCCACGCGGGGCCGGCCGGTCGACTCGGCGATGATCTGCGCGGCGCCGCTCAGCGCATAGGCGAGCTGGGCCCTCTCTTCGGGCGTGAGCAGCGGGTCGCCTTGGGACTCGAGCGAACCCGAACCGGCCGCTTCGCCGCCCACCGAGAGGGCGCTTTCGGGCGTGGGCGAAGGCTCCAGGATGTTGGAGGCAAACATGGGCGTGAAGGTGAGCAGCTCGTGGAACTTGCGGGCGCCGAGCAGGGTCTCGCCGGCGAAGACGGCGAGCTCGATGTCGGGCTGGAAGGACTGCGAGAAGACGGTCGCCTTGGCGATGGCGACCGAGTCCACCACGGTCCAGGGCTCGGGCCACCAGGCGGGGTCGATGCGGTCGAACTCGGCGGGCCGGACCATGCCGTTCGCGCCCCGCTTCATGTCTTCGAGGCCGGCGTTCACACCGGCGGCAAAGGCCTTGATGATTGCGACAATCTCCGGGTGATTGTCTTTGTAGTACTGGGTGTTGCCCTCGGCGACGGCGCGCAGCCGCACGGCCCGCTTCACCCGGTCGTCGTTGAGGAATGCGGGGCCATAGTAGCGGGCCCGCTCGCCGTACATGAAGTGGCGGAGGTAGGCGAGGTGGAACATGCGGTCGCGGGCCTGCTCGTAGCCCTGCGCGAAGACAGCGTCGTTGAGGTTGGCGCCGTAGACGTGGGCCGTTCCTTGGGCGTCGCGCTTGACGGTCGCGGCTGCCGAGAGGCGGTAGTCGGGGGCGGTGCGGAGGTCGGCATCGATGAGGCCGGAGCCGTCTGCCGAGCCTTCGCCGGAGCCGCTGCCGTTGTTCGAGGTGTCGCCGCTGCCGGAGCCTTCGGTGTCGCCGGAGCCGCCTGCGTCGAGGGTGCCATCGGAGCCCTTGTCGTCGCCGCAGGCGGCGGTGAGTGCGATGAGCGAAAGGGTGAGGATTCGAGCGAACTGCGAGCGGTGCATGGCGGGTCCGGATGCGGAGCGGAGAACGGCGCGAGACTTGTGACGATCGCGCCGGCAAGTCAACCTCCACGCGCCCTGCGCTGCGCTGCCGTTGACCATGCGAGCGGCCCCGTGCATGAGGCGGCTCGATGCGATTCGACACCCACATCC
>JBEIQK010000806.1:0-2910 GCA_040376505.1 Alphaproteobacteria bacterium
AACCCACCCGTTCGTCCTCCTCGCCACCGCCTCCGCTTGGACCCTCTCCACGCCATCGCTGTCCGGCGCGGGCTCCGAGCGGCAGGTGATCACCTCGGCCGAGCAACTTCCCCGCCGCGTCGTGCAGCTCCCGAAGCTGCCCAGCCACTACCTCGGGGCGGACAGGGCGGAGGTGAAAGCCCTGGCTGACGCGCTGGAGCGGAACCTCCGCGGCGACCTCGCGCGCTTCGACATCCGGGATGCCGCCACGCTGCGGGAATACCAGCGCAGCCTGCTGGGCCTGGCGCAGTTCCGCGGCGACTGGAGCGCCGTGCCGGCGCTCGTCGAGGAATTGAAGCGCCTGCAGGACAAGCCCGGCCCCCGGGCGACAAGCGGTACGATCGCCCTGATCCTTGCCGAACACCGGACCGGCGGACACGACGCCGCGTGGGTCAGCGCGGAAGTGCGCCGTCGCTACGGGGCGATGAACTGGGCGGAGGTGCGCGACGCGGTGAAGGCCCAGAAGGGCCAGTTGGAGCTGCTGAATCCCGCGCTCGTGAAGGGCAGCTTCGAGCAGCAGGTCGACGTGATGGCCCGCAATATGGAGCTCAAGGTCCCCGAGGGGATCGTGGACGCCATCGTGGGCGCGCGCGTGCAGCTCGAGCTGCTGGCTCCGCTGGCCCCGGCCATCGTGGCGGGCCTGCAGGCGGTGATCGACGCGAATGACCGCGCCGTGGCGAAGCCGGACCTCTGGACCCCGCGCCTCTTCGCGCTCCCGGCCTCCGCGCCGGCGCAGGCGGTGGGCATCGGCATCTGGGATTCCGGGGTGGATCTGGGCCTGTTCACCTCGACCCCGGGCAAAGGCATCGCGTTCGACCGGGAGTCGCGGCCGGCCACCGATCTCCTGCGCCCGCTCGGCGCCTCCGCGGAGCGCTGGCCGCAGCTGCGGCGCCTCGTGAAGGGCTCGATGGACCTGCGGGCCGCGCTCGACACCGAGGACGCCCGCGCCCTGAAGCAAACCGTCGCCGGCCTGAAGGCGGACCAGGTGAAGCAGTTCCAGGAGGAACTGAGCCTCGCCGGCCTGTACACCCACGGCACCCACGTGGCGGGCATTGCCGTCGAGGGGAACCCGTTCGCCCGGGTCTTCACCGCGACGATGCTCTGGGAGCACCGCACCGAGCCGGTGCGGCCGTCGGAGGAGATGTCCCGCCGGACCGCCGACGCGTACCGGCGGATCGTGGCGGCGTTCCAGGAGCAGCGGGTGCGGGTCGTCAATATGAGCTGGCGCTACAGTGCCACCGCCTACGAGGGAATGCTGGCGTGGCACAACGTCGGCGCCACCCCGGAAGAGCGGAAGCAGATCGCCCGGCGCCTGTTCCCCCTCGAGCGCGACGCGCTGCGCGAGGCGATCACCTCCGCGCCGGAGATTCTCTTCGTCGCCGGGTCCGGCAACGAGGACAACAACGCGGACTTCGAGGAGTACATCCCGGCTGGGTTCAACCTGCCGAACCTCCTGACGGCGGGCGCCGTGGACCAGGCCGGCGAGGAGACGAGTTTCTCCACCTTCGGCCAGACGGTCCTGGTGCACGCGAACGGCTTCGAGGTGGAAAGCCTCCTTCCGGGGGGCGACCGGGTGAAGTTCAGCGGCACCAGCATGGCGAGCCCTCAGGTCGCCAACCTCGCGGCCAAGCTGTTCGCGCTGAACCCCAAGCTCACCGTCGCCGAGGTGCGCACCGCCATCCTGGACGGCGCGGAGCGCAAGGGGCGGGTCAACCTGATCCACCCCCGCCGCACCGCCGAGCGGCTCGGTTTCCGGCTCTGAGGCCCCAGCCGCCCGACCCGCCCACCGATCGGCTGGCGATCCACCCCCGTGAAAACCTCCCTCCCCGGTCTCCGCTGGTTCTACCGGATCGCCTACGGGCTCTCCCTCGCGCTGGCCGCGTACCAGGCGCTGCTGCGCGACGACCCGGTCAGCGCCGCCGGGTCCGCCGGCATCGGGTTGATCTTCGACCCGTTCAATCCCGACCAGCCCTGGGGCCAGCGGCCGCGCTGGCAGCGGGTCTGGCTGGTCCTGCACCTCGCGGTCGCCGCCGGCCTCCTCGGCTACGGCCTGGGCCGCGCGGACCGCGCCTGATCCCCTCCGATGAAGCCCAAACGTTCCGCCGCTTACCTGAGCCTGTCCCCGCGCGCCGTGCACCGGCTCTTCCAGGTCGCGCTCACCGGCCTGTGGGGCTGGTTCGCGCTCCAGTTCTTCCTCGCCGAGGGAAAGCCGGCCACGCTCGTGGCGTCCGCCCTCTGCCTGCTCACGGGCGTGGTCTCCGCGATTTTGGTGTTCCTCTCCGACCTCAGCTTCATCGCCCACGCGCCCGAGCAGGCCATCGACGAGTACCAGCTGCAGCAGCGCAACCGCGCCTACCTCGCCACCCTCCGCTACGGATGCGGGGCGCTGGCCCTCGCTTGGATCGCCCGCGCCGTGGGCGGGCCGCACGCCGTCGTTTCCGTGAACGTGCTGGATAACTTCATTTTGGTCCTGTTCCTGACGCTGCTCATCGCCCCGGCCGGCTTCCTCGCGCAGCGACTGCTCGCGGACGAGGAGACTCCCGCCCGCTGAACCGCCGCGGGGCGCCGCCCTTGAAGCTCTGGACCTACCATTTCCGTCCCGTCGTCGAGGGCGCCGAGATCCCCGTCGCGCTCGAGACCGCGTTCACGTGGTCCCGGCTCGTGGTCGACGCGCCGGAGGGGCCCCGCGACGACCGGCAGGATTACCAGCGCGAGCCCTACCGGCTGCATCGCGTGGAGCTACCGCGCGAGGAGGGAACCGTGGTGTTCGAGGTGGGACCGCGGAACGCGTGGACGTTCGGCCTGCGGGTGAGCCGGAACGGCGTCGTTTTGTGGGAATCCCACCGTGAGCCCCACGCTTACCTCGGCCGG
>JBEIQK010001066.1:0-1821 GCA_040376505.1 Alphaproteobacteria bacterium
TGGAGCGCCTCGGCCTCCTCCGGGGTGGCGGTCGACACGATCCCGCCGACCGCGTGCGCCAGGGCGGCTACCTGTGCCTGGGCGGCTGGGCGGTGGAGCTGCGCCAACTCGATCGCCTGGAGGTGCGTGTGGCGGGCGGCCTCGAGGGCGGCCTTCAGCCTCGGCGCTTCGGTGGACGGTGCGGCGAGGGCCTTGTCATGGCGGGCCCGGGCCTCGGCGAGCGCCCGCTCGGTGGCGGCGATGCGGGCCCGGGTGGGGTGATCGGCGCCCTGTAGCTCGGTGAGCACCTGCGCCTGGAGCAGCGCGGTGAGGGCGCGCGTGAGCGCCTCCTGCTCGGCGGGGCTCACCGTTTGCGCCTGCGCCCAGGCTGGACCTGGGGTGGCGACGCCGGGGAGGGCCAGCCCCAGGCCGAGCAGCAAAGCCGCTTGAAGCGTGGGTCGATGGGTCGGGTGAGCGGCCACGCGCGGCTCCGGGTGGGTGCCGGAGGCTACCATGGCGGGTCGCTGCCCTTCGGGCCTCCGCAGGGTCCCGGGGGGTTGGATGCGCCTTCGGGGGCGTCTTGGGCCATGCACCTGCGCCTCTCCGAGCCCCTCGGCGTCGACTCGTGCGTGGACATCGTGATCCTCCGTATGGCGACGCCCAGATCGACGTGCTGCAGCTCCGCCGGTGGTGGCGGGCCCGCGCCGACATCCTCGCCACGCCGGTCGGCGCGTGGTTCTGGTTCCTTCACGAGGCGCAGGATTGGACCGAGGTGCCGGCCGAGATAGACAGTCCCACCATGGAGCAGGCGATGGAGATCCTCCACGACGTTCGCAAAGACACCTTCCTGAACGATCTCTACCGGGGCCGCGAAGAAGCGGAGCGGGTGGAGCGGGGCGCCCATAAGGCCCTGGATAAGGCCCAGCGCGGCGAGGAGCAGGAGCGCAGGCTCAAAGAGGAGGCCCTCGCCGAAGCGGAGCGCCTCCGGGCGCTGCTCGTGGCCGCAGGGATTCGACTGCCCGATCCAGGCTGAGGCTGGACCTCTGCGAGTCTGTGCACGACGAGTTGTCTGGCGGAGAGGTCGACCGTCTCCAGGTTGTTGGTGCCCACGATGCCCACGTCGGCGAAGCCACCGACGCGCATCCCGTCGGCGCCCTCTCTCCCGCCGACGCCGCTGGGATCACCATCGAGAGGGGACTGGACGCACCACAGCTCCCATCATCCCCCACCCTCTACAGTCAGCGCCTCCGGCGTGACCCGCTGCCCTGCCGCGAGCAGCGACCGGACGCGATGTGCGATGCGCGCGTCACCATCCCCCCGCTTCCGCGCCGCCGCCACGGGGCCGGCGACCCGCGGGTTTCGGGCGAGGCCATCCGCATGCTCCTGCAGCCATGCCCAGTACATCGGCGTGATCGGACAGGTGCGACCGGGCTGGAAGGCGCACCCTTTACAGTGGTCGGACATGCGGTGGATGTAGGCGGACCCGGCGATGTAGGGCTTTGTCGTCATCACCTCGCCGACGCCGAAGGTGCCCATGGCGAGCACGTTGGGCTCGACCACCCAGTCGTAGGCGTCGACGAAGGCCGCCCAGAACCAGTCGGTGAGGGCCCGCGGGGACACACCGAGCAGCGTCCCGATGTTGGCGAGCACCATGAGGCGCGGGATGTGGTGGGTCCACCCCTCGCGGAGCACCTGCGCGACGACGTGATCGAGGCAGGAGAGCCCGCTCGGCGCGCCCCAGTAGGCGGGTGGGAGGGGATCCCCGCGCTGCGCGCCTGCGTAGCCGGGCGTCGTGCGGAAGCCGTCGGTCGCCTCGTGGACGTGGTGAACGAACTCGCGCCA
>JBEIQK010000823.1:0-2847 GCA_040376505.1 Alphaproteobacteria bacterium
CGACCAGCAGGAGTTTCTCTACCGTCTCCTGAACGACGAGGCGGAGCGCCGGGACGGCAAGCAGCTCGACCTCCGACTGGCGCGGGCCTGCTTCGAGCACGCCAAGACCTTGGAGGACTTCGACTTCCACTTCAACCCCGGCGTCCCCCGCGCCAAGGTGATCGATCTGGCCACCTGCAGCTTCGTCGATCGCCACGAGGTGGTGCTGCTTCTGGGCGCGGCCGGCATCGGAAAGAGTCACCTCGCCCAGGCCCTCGGTCACCGGGCAGTCCGTCGCGGTCACACCGTGCTCTACACCGGCGCGGGGGCGATGTTCGCTCAACTTCGGGCCGCCCGTGGGGATGGCAGCTACGACCGGCGCATGCTCAAGTACACCGGCCCCGACCTCCTCATCGTCGATGAACTTGGGCTCATGCCGCTGCGGGGAGACGAGCCCGCCGATCTCTACGAGCTGATCCGCCACCGTTACGAGCGCGGCGCCATGATCCTGACGTCCAACCGGGCCCTTGCCGAGTGGCCGGCCCTCTTCGGCGATCCGCTGCTGGCCAGCGCGGCCATGGACCGCCTCCTCCACCACGCGCATGTCCTGGAGATCGAGGGGGACACCTACCGGAACCCGCCCCCGGGCAAGAAGACCCGGCTCCGCGACACCGCGGCCGGCTGATCGCGAAAGGGCTGGTGGCGATGGGCGCTATGGACGCTACCAGGCCTGCCGGTCCTGTGGACAGACTGTGGACGGCCGCGAGACGCGCCCGCCCACAGCCTGCCCACAGCCCCTTGGACAACCCTGCGAACGGTTGGGACAGCGCGATCGGTTTGCGAGGGTTGCCCACAGTCCTTTGGACAACCCTGGCGGCCTCGCTGGGTGTGGCGGCGTCACCGTGGGGTTGCCCATAGCGCCCACAGCGTCGACGACGACGGAAGATAAAAAAGACCCCATTCTGGCAGGACACCCATGCCCCCCCACCGCGACTTCGGGCGGGCCTGCTGGGGGTGATGCCTTCTTGGAGAAGCGGCCGCGTGGGCCGTGGGGCGGGGAGCGTTCAGCCTGCGCGCTGTGGTCAGTTTGGCCGCCCCGTGGTCCGTGGCCGTGGGTCGCAGATCGCGCTCCGGCGTTCCGCCGAACGCGCCTGGGTGCTGAGCTCGATCTGCTTCCGTGGTTGGGGCTCGATCACCCAATCAGTTTGGCCGCCCCGACCGCGGTCTCATGAGGCGCCCCTTGACACCAACCACTTCCACCACCCCACCGCCGGCCCGCTTCGTGTACCTTCCACACCCGAGGACCCCACCCATGCGCGCCCACACCTTCGCCCTCCTGCTCCTACCGATCTCCGCCTGTGGCTTCGGCGACAAGGGCGACTCCGCCGAGGGCTCTGCCGAGGGCGAAGCGCCCCGCGACCCCTATCCCCTCTGCGAGACCTACAATGGCGGCCACTTCTTCCTCGCCCAATGGCAAGTGCTCTACGATCCCATCGACTTTGACGGCGAGTCCTGGGACTGGGATGGCGACGGCATCGTCGACTTTTACGAAACCTACGAAGAGGCCATCGACCTGCTGATGGAGATCTACGGCGCAGGCGCCTACACCGAGGTGGTCGACCTCCTCCTGCCTTACGCCGAAGACGCCGCCGAGATCATGCTGTCGCCCTATGTCTCGCCCGACCCCTACTCCGAGATCTACTACTGGGATGGCTCCGAAGACATCTTCCAACTGGACGCCAACTTCGCCGAAGACCAAAACCTCGCGGCCTGGGAACCCTTGGAGGTCACCACCTCCACCGCCTACGACGGCTTCATCTTCGACTATTTCGACGAAGACCTCGCCCTCGATGACTACACCGGCTCCGTCGCCATCGACCGCGCGGGGCTGCGCAGCTTCGCCGACTGCGGCCCATTCGTCTATGTGTTCACCGACCGCGAGATGGACGAGCGCGGCGACCGCCTCCGCGCCATTGCCTTCGAGATAGAGAGCTGGTGACAGGCCCGGCCGCGCCGAACAGACCCCGTTCCCGGCCATCTGTGTCGCCACCCGTCCGAGGCAGGTGACACACCCCCGGACCAGCCACCCAAGCCGCCAGCACCAGAGGCAGACTGATGCCACGGCGAGGTGGAGTCTCCTGCGCCGGCCGCGCGAAGACCGTATCGGCTGGCGCCCCCGCGCCACCCCATCCACCCCTGGCGGAGCCGCTCCCCTGCTCCAGCAGCTCTCCACCCAGCACTTCCGCGGGCAGCGCGACGTCTCCGCCGATTTCGACACCGACACGGCGCTCTTCGGACCCAATTGCGAAGGCAAGATCACCGCGCTCCAGGCCATCCGCATCGCCATCGTCAGCCCCCAGCCGCGCGCGGGTCGAAGCGATCGACGGGTCCCCACGGATCGTCGCGGCAGAAGACTCCCCGATCACCGGCCACTCCGCCCTGCTCTCACGGCCCGACTGGCAGGCCCGGTTCGCGAATCGGAACGTGGGAGAGCGGGTCCACCTCACGATCGCGCGCACCGTTGAAGCCAGCCACCCCATGCAGGGGCTCTGGATCCAGGTGCCCTGCGCAACCCCCACCCCAGACTGGCCGCGCGGATGCGCGTGGCCAAAAGGCTCGCCCGCGTCGTCAGCCTCCCCAGAAGCCCGCCAATCGCACTCTGACCAACGTCCTCGACGCGCACAGCCCCCGCGCCGCCCCCATCCCGCCCTCCTACGAGACCGTACCCGCCAAGGAGCTGCGCTCAGGGTCCCTCATCGACCCCATGCTGGGCCCTGGAGACCAGGGGCCACGTTGTACCCAACCCCCGCCACGCGATCGGAGCCAGCCCACTCCAGCACGGCAACAGACCCGGCCAAAGATGACAGA
>JBEIQK010001041.1:0-1909 GCA_040376505.1 Alphaproteobacteria bacterium
CCGCCGCCCCGGGCCGCAGCGAGGGGGAGCGCGGCCTCGACTACCAGCCCATGGCCCGCGACGCGCTCCAGCCCGAGCTGCGCACCGAGGCCCTCTCCGAAGAAGACCGCCAGACCGAAGAAGCCGCCCGGCGCATGTTGGAGGCCCTGCGCGCCGGCGCCGAGCCCCAGGCCACCCTCGGCGAGGCCCGCGAGCGCGCCCGCCGCGAAGGCAGCAGCTACGCCGAGATGGACGCCTTCCTCGACCGGGCGCCGCCGCCCGCCGGCCCCCTGCGCGAGCCCAGCACCGAGGCGATCGAGGGCCCCTTGCGCGGCGCCAGCAGCCCCCCCAAGGCCGCCGATCCCGACGCCGCCGTGGTGGGCAAGCCCTTCTTCTACCCCGAGTGGGACCCGGTCATCGACGACTACAAGCCTCGCTGGGTGCGCCTCACCGAGCACCGCCTGGCCCCCGGCGGAATGGACTTCGTCGAGGGGGTGCGCGCCGATCACGGCCCGCTCATCACCAGCGTCCGCCGCGCCTTTGAGGCCCTGCGCCCCGAGGCGGTGCGCCGGGTGCGCGGCCTGCCCGACGGCGACGAGATCGACATCGACCGGGCCATCGCCGCCCGGGTGGAGCGACGCGCCGGCGGCTCGCCCTCCGAGCACCTCTACATGCGCCACCTGCGCGAAGAGCGCGACGTGGCCGTCGGCTTCCTCCTCGACATGAGCTCGTCGACCAACGAGGTGGTGGGCGCAGAGGCTCGCCGCATCATCGACATCGAGAAGGCAGCCCTGGTGCTGATCGCCGAGGCGGTCGACGCCATCGGCGACGCCAGCGCGATCTGGGGCTTCTCGGGCTACGGCCGCGATCAGGTCGCCTTTTACATCGCCAAGGAGCTGGGTGAGCCCTGGGATGACGCCGCCCGGGCCCGGGTCGGCCGGATGGCCTTCAAGATGGAGAACCGCGACGGGGCCGCCATCCGCCACGCCACGGCCAAGATGATGGCCTGGCCCGCGCGGGTGCGGCTGCTCATCCTGCTCTCCGACGGCAAGCCCCTCGACTGCGGCTGCGACCACTATGCCGACCGCTACGCCATCGAAGACACGCGGGTGGCCCTGGTGGAGGCCCGCAAGAAGGGGGTTCACACCTTCTGCATCACCGTCGACCCCCAGGGCCAGCGCTACCTCGAGGCGATGTACGGGGCAGGTCACTACACGGTGATCGATCGGGTGGACAGCCTGCCGGCGCGCATCACCCAGATCTACCGCCGCCTCACCCGTTGAAGGTTGGGCCGGCGGCGTTAGGCCGAGCCCGCACAGGATCCGTCCATGGCCACACGTCGCTCCATCCCCTGTCTCGTTGTTGCGCTGGGCCTCGCCCTGCTCGGCGGGGCTGGCTGTGACAAGGTGGCGGATCTGGCCAAAGACAAAGAGCCAGCCACCGAGGCGCCGCCGCCCGAGCCGATCGAAGCGCCGGCCCGCCCGGCCGAGCTGGCGGTGCGCGGCGGCGAGATCTCGATCATCGCCGTAAAAGACGGTGGCACCGAGGTGGCCGGCCGCTTCACCCGCCTGCGCGGTGAGGCCACCTTCGACGATGGCGACCTGCCGGCCGGGCTGCACGGGGTGATGCGCGTCTCAATCGAGAGCTTTGACTCCGGAAACGCCGGCCGCGACACCAACATCGAGGGTGTCTTCTTCGACGCCGCCACCCACCCAACCGCCACGGTGCGGCTCACCTCCCTCGACGGCCTGCCCGAAGAAGGTGTGGCCATCGGCTATGACGCCGCGGCCACCGCCAAGGGCACCCTGGAGATCCAGGGCATCTCCACGCCGATCGAGGCGGCGGTGCGCCTCAGCCGCAGCGCCCAGAACGACTACCACCTCGACAGCACCGCGCCGGTCTTCCTCTCCATCGAAGACCTCAAGCTCAC
>JBEIQK010000055.1:0-15872 GCA_040376505.1 Alphaproteobacteria bacterium
TCCATCCCCGAGGATCAGCACACCGCCGCCCTGGATGTAGGCGTCGAGCGAACCCGAGATGCGCGCCGGGGCGCTCGAAGAGGGGGCCGAAGCCTGGACAGACTCTGCAGCGGGCGGCGCGGCGGACCGTTGGGGGCTGGCCTGGGTCTTCATCAAGGGTCTCCGTCTGGCCCACGCCGCCTCGAAGCCGAGGGCGCTGCGCGAAGGCTCACGACGATGAATCTACCGAAGGGGTAGTGCCCTGGGGCGCGCCCTGTGAAACCGCTGTGTGACAAGCAGCGCCAACCGTCCACTCCCTCCGACGCCCGCCCTGAATTATGAAGGTCGGATGTCGGACCCGCTGCAAATCGAGGTGGAGCTGTCGCGCCTGGCCGCGGGCAGCGAGCCGCAGACCGCCGCCTACGAGACCCAGGACTACGAGCTGCGGTCTTCGGGGGGCAGCCGGGCCACGGTCACGGTGCCCTGGTCGGATGGATTGTTGACCGATCTGGCGGTGCTGTCCGCCGACGACCCCGATCCGGCCGTGGTGCAGCGCCTCGGCGACCGGCTCGCCGCCATCCTCGCGCCGGCGGGCTGGGCGGTCCACGAGGCCGCGGTGCGCGACGCCGTGGCCACCGGGCGGCCGGTCCACATCACCTTTCGCTTCGCCGCCGCCGAGCTCTACGCCCTGCCGTGGGAGCTCCTCACCGTGCAGAGCACGGGCCAGCACATCGGCGAGCTCTCCGGCGTGCTGCTGGCCTACACCTGGCCCGACTCGGAGACCACCCCGGGCCGAAAGGTCGGCCATCGCCTGCTCTTCGCCTGGTCGGCCGCCGGCGGCCCCGTGCCCGCCGCTCGGCAGATCGAGCAGGTCCAGGCCGCGCTCCAGGAGGCGAACCTGGCCTGGGACCCGAGCGTCGACGTGCTGCCCGAGGCCAGCCCCGAAGCCCTGGTCGAGGCCTTGGAGCGGGCCAGCGCGGAGGGCCGCCCCTACAGCGCCTTGCACCTGCTGGCCCACGGGCGGTCCACCGGCAGCTCCACCTCGCTGGCCCTCACCGATCCCTTCGCCCCCGAGCCGGTCCTCGTCCACGGCGCGCACCTGCGGCGCTTTCTCGGCCCCTACACCGGCAGCCTGCGCCTCGTGGTGCTCTCCGCCTGCCAGACCGGCGACGCCACCCCCAACCACCACGCGGGGGGGCTCGCCCAGTATGTGCACCGCGCCGGCGTTCAAGCGGTGATCGCCAGCCGGCTGCCCCTGTCGGCCCGCGGCTCGGTGCAGCTCACCCAGCAGCTCTACCAGCGCCTCTTCGCCGAGGCCCAGCCCATCGGCGCCGCCCTGTGTGGGGCCCGCACCGCGATGGCCATGGGGGCGCTCTGCTTTGACTGGGCGGCCCTGCAGCTCTACGCCCGCCCCGAGGATGGCGCCGCCCGCTGGCCCCTGGCCCTGCCGACCGGCCCGGGCCCCAAGCCCTTCCGGCGCGTCCACCGCCGGGCCTACGCCGGCCGGTCGCCGGGGCCCCTGGTCGACGCGCTGCGGGCCGCCCTGCGCGGCGAGGCCGACCGCTGCCTGCTCCTCACCCATGCCTCGGGGGTCGGCGCCACCAGCCTCGTAGAGGCCGCCGTGCTCCCGGCGCTGGAGGCGCAGATCCCCGGCCTCTGTCTGTGGACCGCGGGCCAGCCCCGCCCGGCGGGCCGGCCGGTGCTGCTCCTCGCCGACGGCTACCTCCCCGATCAGCTCGCCCAGGGCCCCGATGAGGCCACGCTGATCGTCCTGCGCGCGGGGAGCGCCATCCGTCAGGCGGGCTGCACGATCGACGGCCGGCGCCTCGACAGCCTGCCCCAGGCCTCGGTGCCGTCCTGGACCGCCGAGGCCCTCGCCGAGGCCCTGGCCTTCCCCTACGCCCGGGTGGGCCGACCCGTCGATCGCACCGTGTTGAACGGCCTCGTCGAGGCCACACTGCAGGCGCAGAGCGCGCTCACGCTCGCCACCTCCCTGCTGGCCACCCTCGACGAGACCGACGCCGCCTTGCCGCTGGGCGCCGGCCTCCTCGCCGAGGATCTGCTGGAGACCGAGGCCCTGCGGCGGCTGGCCCTCCACGTCGCCCCGGGCGACCACCGCCTGCGGCGGCGCCTCGTCGAGCTGCTGGATCTCGAAGCCGACCCGCCGCGCCCCCGGCAGGTTCACCTGCGCGATCTGCGCCCCGCGTCGGCCGCCGCCGCCACCGACGCGCTCTTCCGCCCGCTGATCGACGCCCACCTGCTGGCCGAGGATGGGATCGGCGGCGAGATCGTGCTGAGCCTCTGCCATCCCGCCCTGGCCGCCGCGCTGGCCCCGACCAGCGAGGTCGAGCGCGCCCACGCGCTGGCGCTGCGCGATCTACGCGCCTGGACCGAAGATCACGCCGCCCACGCCAGCGATCCCGACGAGGGCGCCTCCTACCTGCTCTCGGGCCCCCGCCTGAGCGAGGCCGAGGCCCTGCTGCGCCGCTGCGGCGAGGAGCTCTCCGACGCGGTTCACGCGCTGGTGGCGGCCAGCGCCGCCTGGCCCTCGGTGTTGGCCGGCCGCGAGGTTGAGGCCGCCCAGCAGCACCTCGCCGCCGCCGCGCGCACCCAGGCTGAGGCCGCCCTGCTCCGCCAGCGCGCCCTCCTGGCCCTCGAAGGCGTGCCCCGCACCGCGCCCGTCGACGAGAAGCGCGCCGCCTGGCAGGCCGAAGACGAGGCCGAGCAGCGTCAAGCCTGCGCCGAGCTGGAGGTCGAGGCCGCCCTGGCCTGCCTGGAGCGCGCGCTGCAGCAGGTCCCGGCCCATCCCGGCGCCCTGGGCCTGCTGGCCCGCCTCGACGCCCAACGCCTGCTCGAGGCCGAGGCCCGCGGCGATCGCTCCGCCGCCCGCCGCGCCCTGGCCCGCCTCCAGCGCCACGCCCAGCCCGAGAGCGCCGAAGCGGCCTTGCTCGCCGGCGAGGGCTGGCTCTCGATCGAGACCGAGCCCCCCAGCCTCGTCCACCACAGCCCCCAGACCGAGGTCGACCGCCGGCTGGTTCCGGGCCCCGCCCAGTCCCTTGGCCCCAGCCCCCTGCGCGATCTCCGCCTGCCGATGGGCAGCCACAGCCTGCGGCTCGACGCCCCGGGCCTGCCGCCGATCCTCCTGCCGGTCTTCCTGCCCCGCGGCGGTCGGCTGGATCTGGGCGGCCCCCTGCGCCTGCCCCCCGCCGATGACTTCGATCCCGACGAGATCTTCGTCGCGGCCGGCCCCTTTCGCAGCGGCGGCGACCCCGAGGCCGCGGCCAGCCTGCCGGCCCGCACCCTTTGGGTCGACGGCTTTCACATCGGTCGCCACCCCGTCACCAACGCCCAGTGGATGGAATTCCTCCAAGACCTGCATGACGCCGGTCGAACCGACGAGGCCGCCGCCGCCACGCCCCGCGAACGCGCGGCCAGCCCCGATCGGCCCGGCGCCCCCCTCTTCCGCCTCGACGAGGGCGGTCGCTACAGCCTCCCCATCGATGCCGACGGCCACGCCTGGCACCCCGACTGGCCGATCCTGATGATCACCGCCCACCAGGCCCAGGCCTACCTGCGCTGGCGCAGCGCCCGCAGCGGCCGCGCCTACCGCCTGCCCAGCGAGCTGGAGTGGGAGAAGGCCGCCCGCGGCGTGGACGGCCGGCGCTACCCCTGGGGGGATCGCCTCGATCCCACCTTCTGCGTCATGATGGACAGTCACCGCGGGCCCGCCAGCCCCGCGCCGGTCACTGCATGCCCCGCCGACGAGAGCCCCTACGGCGTCCGCGGCATGGGGGGCAACGCCAAGGACCTCTGTGGCGACGCCTGGCGCAAGGACGGCCCGCCGATCGACGGCGACCGCGCCAGCCTCCCCGCCGCCGATCCGCTCCCCGCCGAGCTCGTCACCCGGGGCGGCAGCTGGAGCGTTGACGCCCTGCGCTGCCGCGTCGCCGCCCGGGCGATGATCAACAGTCAGAGCCCCACCGGCTTCATCACCCTCCGCCTCGCCCGCTCCGCCCGCACGCCCTGACCCTGGTGCCCCGATGACCCTCCTGCTCCTCCTCCTGGCCTGCAACGACGGCGTCTCCACTTCGGGCGGTGAGAAGCCGGGCGAGCTCCTCGACACGGGCGAGCCCCCGGTCGCCAAAGACCGCGACGGCGACGGCGCCCCCGACGAGGTCGACTGCGATGCAGACGACCCCACGGTCTACCCGGGCGCCCCGCTGGTCTGTGGCGACGACCGCCTCAACGACTGCGACAGCGACCTCGCCGCCGAGGCCTCGGCCTGCGCGCCGGTGGCCGAGACCCCGATCACCCAGAGCGAGGCGCTGGTGCTGACGGTCAGCGAGAGCGGCATCGGCGGCACGGTGCTCAACCTGGGCGACCTGATGGGCGACGGCGAGCCGGATCTGGGCTTTCCCACCACCGACTGGGCCATCGAGGATGGCGATGCCGACGGGGGGCTGCTCGTCGTCGAGCAGGGCTCCACGGGCGCCAGCCTGCGGCTGCGCGGCGTGTACAGCGCGGCGGGAGCGCTCTTCGCCGGCCCGCTGGGCGACGCCAATGGCGACGGCTTCGGTGATCTCTACGTCGCCGGCGACTGTGGCGAGTCCGCCTACCTCGTGGCGGGGCCCCTCGAGGCCGACCTCAACCTGATGGAGGAGGCCGACGCCGCGGTGCCGGTGAGCGGATCGGTCTGTCGGGTCGCCGCGGGCGCACTGGACAGCGACGGCACACCCGGTCTGTTCATCCTGCGCGACGACGTTCTGGTGATCGTCAGCAATCCGCTCGGGGCCGCCACCTCCGTCGAGCAGACCGTGTCTGGCTACTACGATCTGGGGGATGGCTACACGCCCTTCACCCCCGACGGCAGCGGGCTCACCGCCCTCGGCGACACCGACGGCGACGGCTTTCCCGAGGTGTCGATCGGCCTCATCGACGCCCGCGGCGTCGATCGGGTCCAGGCCATCGGTGAGCACGACGCCGTCTCGGGCTTTGAGTACCCGATCGCCTTGCTCTCGGAGTCCGGCGCGGCCCAGTTCGGCGCCGCGGTGGCCGGCGGCGAGGACCTGGACGGCGATGGCTACGACGATGTGGCTGTCGGCAGCCCCGAGCCCTTGAGCGAAGCGGCGGTGGGCGGTGGCGGGCGGGTCTACCTCTTCCGGGGCCCCCTCTCCTTTCCCCTCGACGCCAGCGCCGCCGCCGCCACGCTGATCGGCGAGGGCGCGCTGGGCCTCGCGGGCAGCGCGGTGGACCTCGGCGGAGACCTCGACGGCGACAGCCTCCCCGACCTGATCGTCGGCGCGCCGGCCGAAGTGGTGGGCGAGGGCGCCCTCGGCCGGGCCTATGTGCTGAGCGGCCGGCAGTCGGGCAGCGTGCTGATGGCCGAAGGCGCCGTGGGCAGCTTGATCGGCGAGGGGGCCCTGGGCCTCGCGCCCCAGGTCGGCGCCAGCGTCGGCTTGCTGCCGGCCCGCTCCGGGCCCTCGGCGCGGCTGCTGATCGGCGCGGCCGGGGCCGGCCAGGCCTTCCTGCTCGATCCCAATCCATGATCGGCCTGCTCTCGGCCAGCGCAGCCGGGCCCAGCCTCCCCCAGGGCATCGACACCCGCGCGGTCCTCGGGGCCCAGGCCCCCACCCCCGAGGCGAAGCTCCTCTTCGATTTGGGGGTGGACCCCAATGACCTGCCGCGCCAGCGCTGGGCCCTGGTCGCCCCGGCCGGCCCGGCGGGCGACGCCGCCCTCGAAGCCCTGGCCCCCCTGCGCGAGCGGCGCAGCGCCGAGCAGGGCGCCCCGGCGCGGGTTCTGCGCCTGCCCGAGGGCATCGACGAGGCCGATCTGCTGCGCTGGCGCGAGGCCGTGGTGGACGACGAGTCCCTGCCCCTGGTCGAGCGGCCCCGCTACCTGCTGCTGGTGGGCGATGCGGATCGCCTCTCCTTTGGTCTCCAGCGCTTGCTCAGCGCCGATCGGTTTGTGGGCCGCCTGCCGAGCCTTGAACCGGGCGCGCTCGCCACCTACGCCGACAAGGCCCTGGCCGCCCGCCCCGCCGCTCCCGCCACCATCGACCTCTTCACCGCCGACGACGGCAGCCTCGCCTTGCGCCTCGCCCGCGAGGGCCTCATGAAGCCCACCGAGGCCACCCTGGCCCAGCAGGCCGAGGCCGAGGCGACCGACGACCCCACGCGGGCCGCCGCCGGCTTTGGAGATGCTGGGCTCGGCCATCTGCAGCAGATCGCCCAGGGCAGCCGGATCCTGTTCACCTGTGGCCATGGCGAGGGGCCGCCGCCCGGCGGATGGTCGCAGCCGACGACCCAGCGCGAGCGGCAGGGTGCGCTGCACTTCGGCGCCGAGGCGCTCTGCGCCGAGCGACTGGGGGCGGGGCCCTTTGTGTCGGGTGGTCTGTGGCTGAACTTCGCCTGTCATGGCGCCGGAACGCCGCGCCAGAGCGGGTACCGGCGCTGGATGGTCGACAAGGGCCTGCCGGTCGACCTCCTCGACGCGTGCACCCCCCAGAACGCTGGCGCCGCCTTCACCGCCGGGCCCAGCACGGCGGCGATCTTCAATCCCCAGGGGCCCCTTTCGATTGTCGGTCATGTGGATCTGGCCTTCACCTACAGCTTTGTGTCTCTGTTTGGCGGCGCGCGGGGCCGGTCAAGCCGCTTCTCTGCCCTGCTTCGGCAGGCACGCCGCGGCGACCGTCTCGGCGTGGCGCTGAGCGCCTTGAGTCAGGCTTGGGTGCAGGCCAGCGTCTACCTGACCGCCGCCTTGGCCCAGGAGCCGGCCTCCCCGGCCCTGCGGGTCGACCAGGGATTGCTGTGGCTGCTCCGCGAGGACATCGCCAACTTCGTGCTCCTCGGCGATCCAGCCTGCCGGCTGGTGGAGTCCGGCGCGCTGGCGGCGCGGATGGACTGGGAGCAGGCGATCCTGCGGGTTTTGCTGAACCCTGGGGAGGCGGCTGCGCTGGCGGCAGCAGCGGGGAGGTCTGTGAAGGATCTTCAGTCGGCGGCAGCGGCCTACCAGCGGGCCGGACGGGCCACTCTTGGAGGGGCGGGGCGGCGCTGACGGGGGTTCAGCAGCCGCGCAGGTGCAGCAGGAGGCCGTCGACCGGCCGATCTTCGCGCCACTGGCGGGCGGCAGGCGGCAGGTCGCGCTGGTCGAAGACGATCAGCCACCCTTCGGTCAGGCCCAGCGACTGAAGATACCCGGACAGTTGGGCGGCGCCCCGCTCCCGGGCCCGCTCCAGGCTGTCGTGGCGGGGGCGAACCCGCTTCAGCTCGACGACGAAGCGCTCCCCGCCGTACTCGACGAGGAGGTCGACGGCACCGCGGCCGGCGGCGAACTCCCGGTAGACCCGGCCGCCACCATTCACCACGCGCTGGAGGAAGGCCATGAAGGACAGGTGGGCCACGGCTTCGGGGTAGGCGCCGGCGTCCTCTTCTTTCACCATCGCCTCGTTCTCGGTCCACCAGCCGAGGAAGGCCTCCACCAGGGCGCCCATGTCCAGTCCGCCGTCGGGTCGGCGCCAGGGCCACCAGGGTCGTGGGATCGCCGACTGGCGCTCTTCGGTGAGGAGGCGGGTGAGGATCTCGCGGTACATCGGGTTCGCCACCTCGACCGCGGGCGCGGCGGTGACGAGGCCGAGATCGACGGTGTAGGCGAAGTCATCCGAGGAGATCGGCAGCTTGCGGTCGCCCAGCAGGACGCCCTCCAGCACCCGGGCTACCCGCGCCTCCTTCAGTCGCTCGGAGAGCGCGTCGAGGTGGGTGGTCCGCGCGGCGATCAAGGCCTCGCGCGCCTGCCAGACCGTTGAGACCTCCACCGGTCCAGTTGTGGACCGCACGCAGCCTTCGGCCAGGGCGTTCACCAGGAAGGGCTGGCCGCGGGTCTGTTCGGCGATCAGCGCCACCGCCTCGGGCGAGAAAGACTGACCGGTGTCGGCGGTGTGCTGGCCGAGCAGATCGGCGATCTCGTCCAGGTTGAAATTGCGAAGGGTGATCGATGCCTTCTTGATGTTGAAGGGCGAGCCAGGGTTCACCGGCCGGCCGTCCTTGGCGGTGGTGAGGTAGTCGCGCAGATCGCGCATCCCGACGAGGACCACCGAGACGGGGAAGGCGCCGACGCCACGATCGACAAAGCCGTCTCGGAGCTGGCGCAGCAAGCTCACCAGCGCCGGGCCCTCCACCACATCGACCTCGTCCAGAAGCAGCACCAGCGGCCGCGCACAGCGAGCCGACCAAGCGCGAAGGAAGGTGAAGAGCCGCTGGCCGGGCTCCATGGACAGGGCCACAGTGGGGTCGGGAACCTCCTCCGCATCGAGGAGGACGGCCGCTCTGTCGGCCAGCGCCCGAATCCAGAGCGGCTCAGCCGAGTCCACCGCGACAACCCCCTGGCAGCGCTCGAAAGAGGCCCAGACGGCGGCGTAGCCGAGGGCCCGCAGCCGCGCAGCAAAGGCCCGTATCGCCGTCGTCTTGCCGGTCTGGCGCGGCGCATGCACCACAAAGTAGTGCTCCCCCTCCACCAGCTCCAGCAGATCGGGCAGCCGACCCTCGGCCGGGAGCATGTAGTGGCGCACCGGATCGCAGGGCCCGGTGGTGTTGAAGCGGCGGGGCATGCGTCCTCCCGAATCCGGTTGGAGGCCGCGACGCCGGCCCGCCTCCTGGGTGAAGGGACCCGTCCCAGACATGGGCGAAAGTGACGCCGACACGGTCTACTCTTCGCCGGTCACCTGCGCCGAGAAGTCTGGGTAGCAGAGCTTCACATCGCCCGTCAACCAGCGAAAGCGCAGCGCGCTCTGCGGGCCGCCGCGCTGGGCCGCATAGATGACGATGGGATACTGGCCACCTCGCAGAGACACCGCGAAGGTCTCCGCCACAAGCTCCGTGCGCCCCGACTGAGAGCCCACCAGCTTGTTGT
Source organism: Alphaproteobacteria bacterium (assembly GCA_040376505.1). GTDB lineage: Bacteria > Myxococcota_A > UBA796 > UBA796 > UBA2385 > JBEIQK01. The sequence goes on from JBEIQK010000055.1 coordinate 8,885, forward strand.
CGAGGTACACCCAGACGTCGGTCGCCGCACCCAGGGTGAAAGAGCCCTCGGTGGCGGCGTTGGCTTTGATCCAAACCACCCACCAGGCGGCAAAGTAGGCCGGGTCGCCGGCGATGCCATCGTCAACCGGCCACCAGTTGGAGCCCTTGTCGAGCGAGGGGTCAAAGTCCTGCACCTGCGGCCGCGAGGTAGACCACCAGTTCAAGCTGTCGTAGTTCAGCTCATCGCCCGTGCCGGAGTCCGGCGGCGCCACGCCCATGTCCTCGGGGGTGAGGTTGATGTAGTGGCCCGCATAGCCGAGCGTGCAGGTGGCCCAGTCTGGCGGCGCCCCGATGGCAGCGGGGGGCACACCGGGCGGCTCGGCGGGCGGCAGCACCGGCGGCTCGTAGACCTGGTACTCCGAGCAACCCAACACAAAGAGGAGGGCCGCGATCATTCCGGCATCCCACACGCAACCCACTCGCCCAACCACTGACGCTCCTCCTCCGAGGGGCCGCCCCCCGGCGGCATCGTGTCACCCTCAACAGAGCGAGCCACGATGCGGTCAGCAAACTGTCGCGCCGCCGAGAGGCTGTCGAGGTCAACGCCGACCGGCGCGCCGCGCCGATCTTCGACCGGGATGAGCGAGCTATGACAGCCCGTACAGTGTTTGGCCAGGACGCCCTCGCCAAAGTTTCTGTAGCTCAGTCGCGGCGTAAGCTCCCCGCAGGAGGGGCCGGTGTCGCCCTTCGGGTCAGACCCGCAGGCGAGGGCGAGGAGCAGCCACATCAGACGCTGGCCTTGAGCGCGTCGAGCTCGGCCACACCCGGCAGGAACTGGCCGGGGTCAAGACTGGCCATGCGAAGGAGGGTCACGCCGAGGTTCTCACAACCGAGCATGTCGCCGTTGTCATCGGCGAGCCCCGTCGCGAAGTCGACGGGAATTCCGACGAGCCCCTCGTCGGTGGCGCCCACCCGACGGTTGCCGGCCACACCAGCGCCGACCACCAGGGCCGAGGAGAAGGGCCAGTGATCTTTGCCGTTGCCGCCGTTGAGCAGCGGCGTGCGGCCGAACTCCGACAGCGCCACAATGGTGACCTCGTCGCTCATCCAGGGCTTGTAGGTGCCCGGGGTGGTGGACAGACGCTCCATCACCTCGTCGAGGACGGCAAAGAAGTCTTCGAACTGCATGCCCTGGCGCACGTTGTTGGCATGGGTGTCCCAACCGCCAGAGATGCCCACCATCGCGGTGCGCGACAGGCCAAGGCGGAAGAGCTCGATGGCCTGCAGGGCCTGGGCACGCATATCGGTGCCCAGATCGTCGAGGCCGGCCTCGAAGCGACGCCCCTCCAGCTCCATCGCCCGCTCCAGGTTGTCCTGCAGCGACAGAGCCCGGGCGCCGCCGAGGCCCTCCATGCGCGCCTCGGCGAAGCGGGCGACCCGGCGGTAGGCGTAGGCGTCGGCGATGCGGTCGGCCGGGCTGCTCACCAAGGGGGCCGGGGCGTCGCTCTGGCCCACGATGGCACCGTTGAGCAGGCTGATCAGCCGACCGCCGCCGGCCCGCACCACCGTCTCGCCGCGGGTGCCCGGAAAAGCCGGGCCCGAGAAGACGACATGGGGCATCGGGTAGTCGTTGCGGCTGCTGGCGGCGATCAGCGTCGGCCAGTCCGAGTAGGACGAGGCGCTGGTGCCGGTCATCACAAAGTTGGCCGCCGAGTCATGGCCCACCGAGTGACAGTCCATGCCGTTGACGATGGCGGTCTTGCCGGCCCACTTGCGGAAGAACCGACTCACCCGCTGGCGATTGGGCCCCCCGGTGAAGTCGAGGTTGCCGACCTCCCCCAGCTCCGAGTCCTCTTCCATGTCGACATCTTCAGAGCCGTAGTGGGGATCGAAGACGGCGGTGGTGTCCCACCCGCCGCCAGCGAAGAAAAACAGGAATTTGCGCTCACCCACCTCGGCGCGGGCCGAGGGGAGGAGGCTGGCGGCCCCCAATGCGAGGGAGCCAGAGACAAGCTGACGGCGGCTGAGCTTCATGGGGCCCCCTCAGTAAAACAGGATGTGCGGATCGCGCAGGATGACGGAGAGCACCGTGGCCCAGGACTTCTCCACCGAGCCTTCCAGTGCGTAGATTTCAGTCCACAACGCCATCATCTCGTCGACCTCCGGCGCGCCCTTGCCGAGCGGCAGCCCGGTGACGCGCTCGTAGAGGTAGCGGATCTGCTGGTCGAAGGCCGCGCGGCTGGTCTCGGGGCGGTCTTCCACCGTGACATAGGCGAGGAGGATGGCGCCCTCGGTGCGGCCAGGGTCGAGGTCATGGGTGGTGACCTCCCAGGCGGCCGACTGGGCGAGGCGCTCCTGCACGAAGGTGGTACCCACGCCCGGCTCGAAGGAGGGCACGGTCACGAACTTGCCGTCGATGCCGCCGGCCAGCACGCCCAGGCCAAAGGCCGGCGCCGACATGCCGTCGACGCCCGAGAAGGTCCAACGGTACTGGGTGATCTCCTCGATGATCGAGGCGAGCTGCGTGGGGCTGACCGTACGCACCGTGGGGACCCGCATCGCCAGGGCCTCATCGGTGATGCGGCCGGCGCGGTACAACTCGCTCATCAAGATGGCCTTGACCACCGGGCGAACGGTGAGGCCATTGTCTTCAAAGACCTGCACATACTCCTGCAGCACCGGCCAGTCTTCGCTGGTGAGCTGGCGCTGGGTGATCCCCTCCACCATCGTGCGCACGGCGCACTGTGCGAAGCGCGGATCCTCGGCGATGAGCTGGCCCAACTCCTGCAAGCCGTTGGTGGGCTTGCCAAAGTAGCCGGGCTCGCGGCCGGAGTAGTTCATCCAGTCCTGCTCGTTCTCGGGCAGGTAGGTGGTGGCGAGGCGCAGGCCCTCCTCGTCGTCCACATGGAAGAAGCCGAAGAAGTGGGCCGAGAGCGGATCGAGGGTGGAGTGACAGCTCTGGCAGGTGGCGTTGCTGTTGATCGCGTCTTCGGGGTCCACCGTGAGCTGATCGACGGCGGCGCGGTTGAGCACGATCGGCCGCGTCAGGTAGTCGTCGCAGAGCAGCAGGCGGCTGACGGCGTTGGCGCGGTGCCGGTTGGCGTTGCCACCCATCGAGGGGTAGCGCATCCACAGCGTGGTCATGCTGAGGATGCCGGCGTGGGGCCGCCCGTCGCGGTAGCGACCCTGTTGCCAGCCCACCACATTGTCGGGGTACTCGATGTTCCACATCGCCGCGACGGTGGGGTTGGCCATCGTGTAGTCGGCGGTGACCAGCTCCGTCCAGGGCAGGTCGTTCTCGATGATGTGGCTGACGAGCATCAAGGGCTCGTCGGCGAGCGAGGCGGCCACCTCGGTGCTGTCGCCGCGAATGCCGGCCTCACTGGGGCTGAAGTAGGTGTCGCCCGTGCGGGTGAGGTAGCGCTGGTTGAACACCTCGCGCATGCGCCCCAGAAAGCGCGGGTCTTGCAGGTAGCGATCGACGAAACCCTCGTAGTTGTCGGGGTTCGACTCGATCACCGCCAGCTCGGAGGCATCGGGGTGCACGCCGCGCGTGTCGACCGAGAGCCGGATGAGCTGCTCTCGGGCCGGCAGCCGCTCCACCACGGAGCGGGAGGGCGTCGGCTCGTCGCCGCAGCCAAGCATGAGTAGGAGCGTGAGTGCGCGCATCAGCCCTCCAGGCCTATGTCGCGGGTGCTCAGCACGAAGTCCTCAAGCTGAGGCGGCTGCAGCGTCCCATTCCAGATGTGAGTGAGGTCAACGCAGAGCTCGCCCTGGTCGAGCCCCCGGATGTACAAGGTGCCGCAGCCATCGCAGGCGGCGGGCACCCCGGTGTCGGTGGACGACTCGGGCAAGAAGACCAGATCGTACCAAAACGCGTTCTGGTCGCGGATCGACAGCGTGCCGATGGGCTCCAGCGCGCAGTCGGTGGGCCCCGCCGACAGCGGCCCAGTCCAGTCGAGGTTGGCGCTGACGCTGTCGAAGGTGCCCTCGATCACGGGCTCGAAGAAGTAGGCGTCGCCGCGCAGCGAGAGGGTCTCGGTCGATCCCCCCGAGAAGGCCACGTAGAGATCCGCCCGCCAGCCCGAAGGCGTGGGGTCATCGGCGGCGAAGGCGAGCTGGCCGCTGACGCTGCCCTTGAGCGAGCTGGAGTAGCTCCAGGCCTTGTAGGAGGGCGCCATCGACTCCACCTGGGAGAGCGCGTCGCTGCCCTCGCCGGCCCAGGAGAAGAGCCCCTCGTCGGCGCTGGTGAGCGTGCCCTGGCCGATGAGCTGACGCTGGGCCTCGACGACCTGGCCCTCGGGGGTGGCCGTGCTGCCCTCGGCGAAGAGGTCGGTGCGCCACCAGGCGTAGCCGTCGTAGGTGAGCGCCCCGCCGGTCACGCAGGAGTCCATCCAGGCGGCGCCGCCCTCAAAGTCCTCCAGATCATCGCCCGGCGGTGGCCCCGCGTAGAAGTCGGGGCAGCCCGCCTGGGAGAGGTCGACGGCGCCGCGCAGGCCCTCCCAGGGGCGCGACACGCCGACGCCGACCATCGCGTCGAGGGCAGCGTTGTAGGCGGCGGGCAGATTGAGGCTGGCGACGTCGGGCAGCGGGAGCTGCTCGGCGGGATCGTCGCCGCCGAGGTTGGAGCCGGAGCCACCGTCGCCGCCGTTGGAGCCCTCATCGGCGCAGCCCAAGGCCAGCAGGAGCAGGAGCGAAGTGCGGGTCATTCCTCCTCCTCGATGCGAACGCCCATGGTGGCTTCCCAGGTGAAGGCCAGCTCTTCACGTACGGCGTCCAGCGACCCGACGTACCACGGAATCCACACGCCGGTACCCAGGTAGTCCAGGTACAGCCGGTTGGCGCCCGGCACCCAGGCGAGGCGCAGGGTGGTCCCGGTCTCGGGCTTGTCGGGGTCCATGCAGTCGGCGAGCTCACCGTCGGAGAGGTAGTAGAGCACCTCAAAGCCGTAGGCGCAGTCGGCGCAGAGCTCTTCGGCCGGGATCGACTCGCCCGTGAGGCCAAAGGTCACCTTGCAGCTCGGCTCGTCTTCGAGGCCATCGGTGATCTCGGTGATCTCCAGGTAGCCGGTGACCGTGCTGTAGGGGCCGCCGCGCGGGGTGAGCGCCCACAGGCCCTTTTGCGTGATCTTGACCGTGTGGTCGGGGGTCTCATCGGCGGTCGGCGCGCCAAAGCCGGTGTCGACCTCGGGGTTGGCCGAGTCGTAGATGAAGTTCTCGGCGGTGTCCGTCGGCGGCAGGCCCACCGCCGAGCCCCCGCCGGTGTCGGCCCCGCCTTTGCAGGCCAGGAGGAGTCCGATCGCCCAGAGGTAGCGCGCGCCGCGATCCGAGGGCCGGGACGTCGGCGCTGTTGTCGGGAGGAGCGGCGGGGGAGCGGTCATCGTCAGGTCTTTCCAACTGGCTTGGAGGGATCTTGCCACAACATGGGTCAACTTGGATAGCCTGGGCAAGGATTCAGCGCGGCCTCGCCGCCCTCTTCGATGGAGACTACGCCCATCATGCGCCTGCAAGCAACGCTATCGCTCATGCTCCTCGCTTGCACCGAAGAAAAGGTGGTCGAAGCGCCCGCCCTCGACGTGACCCCGCTGACCCTGGACCTCGGATCGGTGGCCGTCGGCGACGTGGGAGAGGCCACCTTCACCGTCACCAACACGGGCGGCGGCATCATCACCTTGCTCAGCGCGTCGCTGGTCGATGGCGACCCCGAGGCCTGGGACGTCGAGCGCGACGATCAGAGCGAGCTCGGCGCCGGGGTGGTCTCCACCGTCACGGTCTCCTTCGGCCCCGACGCCGAGGGCTCCACCCAGGGCCGCGTGCAGGTGCGCACCGACTTCGAGGGCGAGGGCACGCTCTACATCGACCTCAGCGGCCGGGGATCGGCGAGCATCGCCGACGTGGACGAGGACGGCTACTCGCCGGCCACCGGCGACTGCAACGACGAAGACGCCTCGGTGCACCCCGGCGCCGACGAGCTGTGCGACGGCAAAGACAACGACTGCAATGGGGTCACGCCGGCCGATGAGATCGACGAGGATTTCGATGGCTACCGGCTCTGCTCCTTCGATTGCGACGACGCCGACAACAAGGTGCATCCCAACGCCGAGGAGATCTGCGACGCCAAGGACAGCGACTGCGACGGCGTGATCAACGATGAGACCGACGCCGACCTCGACGGCATCAGCATCTGCAACGGCGACTGCGACGACACCAACCCAAACCGCGCGCCGGGTCTCATTGAGATCTGCGACCGCATCGACAACAACTGCGACGGCGAGACCGACGACATCGACGTCGACACCGACGGCCACTCCCCCTGCTCCACCGGCGGCGACTGCGACGACACCAATCCCCTCGCCCACCCGGTGGTGGTGAGCGTCGGTGCGACCGGCACCGAGGGCGATGACGACGACCCCGTCGGCACCATTGAAGAGGCCTTGCTGCTGCTCGACGAGGTCTGCCTCACGGTGGTGCTGATGCCCGGCACCCACACCGTCAGCACCATCGTCGACGGGCTCTCGGTCTCGATCGTCGGCGGCGGCTCCTCACCCGAGATGACCAGCCTGTCGGCCACGGCACCGGGGCGGCCCTTTACGGTGAAGGCCGGCAGCACCTTTGGCCTCTACAACCTCACCATCCTCGACACCGACGTCACCGGCGACGGCGGCGCAGTTTGGGCGGTCGGCTCGGACGTGACGGTGGAGAGCGTCAACTTCCAGAGCAACCAGGCCACGGGCGACGGCGGCGCCATCGCGCTCACCAGCGGTACCCTCACCTTGTCCGACGTCACCTTCTTCCAGAACGTGGCCCTCGACGACGGGGGTGCGGTGGCCATCGTGTCCGGCGACCTCATCGACACCGACAGCGCCTGGATCGAAAACTCCGGCATGCGCGGCGGCGCCCTGCTGGCCGACGCCTCGGACGTCACGATCCTCGACAGCCTGATCAGCCACAACACCGCCAACGACGTCGGCGGCGGCCTCGCGCTGACCTCGATCACCGGCCTGTACA